>JAJZZP010000157.1 GCA_021797515.1 Bacillota bacterium
CGCGACCGGAGGGGGCCTTCTTTCGAAACCCATGCCTCGGGATCGGTAGATCGGCCTTCTCCCGTCAGCCTTTAAGACATTTCATAGTTATCCACAACCCGGGATGATAGTATCAGGATTTTGGCCTCTGCTTGCCGAAGTTTCCCTTATGAACATCCTCACACCCACTAGTACAGGATGGCGTTAATACCTAATCACTACCCCGGATCAAATTTTTAGCAATTTTCCGTCGAAGGTCCATTTGAACGGTTTGGCCAAGTGCTCGTTGTCATAGGCGATAAACTCGCGAATCCGTTGCTCAAGGGCTTCCACTGAAGAGAAGCTGGCCCGCTTGTTTAACAAGCGGCGAACGAGGATACTAAACCAGCATTCGATCTGGTTTAACCACGAACAGTGCTTGGGCGTATAGAGAAATCGCACTGTGTGTCCCTGATCCTGCAAAAACGCTTTCCGCGAAGCTTGATTGGCGAGAATTCCCGATGCGCCCTTTTTCCCCAGTTCTTTCTCGGAGATCTCCAGTCCGTCATGGGTCATGACGAAGCGCACCAGCGCTTCGGATTGATGGGTGTTCAGGTTATCTAACACAAAGATGTGGGAGACCTTCGGTTGGAGGTTGACGACGGCAGCAATATGCTCTGCGAAATCGGCTTCGGTACGCGTTGGTTGAATGAGCGGCGCTTCCACTGGCCCCGTGACGATGTTGCGCGAAGCAATCAGACCCGAGGTGCCATGCCGGATCTATTCAAATTCCTTCCGCTCCACATGCCCCGGCACCATCGGCAACGCGGGATGTGTGTCTTCTCGGGCAGCAATCCCGGTCATCTCATCACACGAATGAACCTGAACCCCCACGTTGGCCAAGGCCGGCGCTTCCTGGTAGAGGTCACAGATAGCCTTAACCTCCGCGCGAAACTGCTCCGGATCGTCACTGTGAGGATGCAACCCGTACCGAATCAAGTGCGGTTTGAGATCGGCCTCCTTTTTAAAAAACGCCCCACTTGGCGGGGGGAAATCTTCTCCACAATCTTTTGTTTCATGGCCTCGCGCGCCAGTGCCGAGGGCGTCCAATGGGTGATCGGCACGTCATCATCGGTCGGTTTATCGCAGGCGATCTTGATGATATGGGCCACTGGTTCCGGCGTAAACGTGCACGATTTGCCGGGGCGATAGGCATCTTGCAAAACGGAGGTGACAAAGGCGTTCAAGGCCCAGGGTTTTCGGGACTCCTGCTCCGCGATTTCCAGGGCCGCCTTGGCCCACCGATTGCGCCACTGTTTCACCGTATTCCGGTTCCAACCGGTTTTCTGAGCAATCGCCAGATTGGTCAACCCGGCGGCGGCCAGCAGAATGATGGTCGCTCGTTGCTTTAAATGCAATGCTACAGGGGTGCCTTTCTCCAGTCCTTCCAAGATTCTTCCGAGCTTGTCGCTCAGCTCGATGGAAGCCGCTGGTAGTCGGGCCATGGGAATCGCTTCCTTTCTATGCCAGCAGGTTTGTACCCTAGCATAGAAAAAACGAGTGAAAAAGTCCGGCGAACATGTGTTCATTTTAATGATGAAGCATTACCGCCATCCTGTACTAGAAGCCTGTCCATTACTTTCTCAAAGACTATGCGCCTCTGGATACTCACACCCAGGCGCATCAGAATCCAATGTTTACCTATGCCTTGGGTGAGGCGAGTGAATTTCCTGACGATTTTGCGGATATTAAATGCCAGGACCAGTAACGCCCATTCACCTGTCACCTTCTCCATTCCGCGCATACTAAATTGACGAAATCCACGTGATCTATTGGTGTCAAGCGGCTAACGGCACATGGCCACATACGCGTAATATCCTAAAGCTCGTCCTACGCCAGGCCCTCCAGCTGGTGGGGAGTGATTCACGCCGGGCTTGCGCGGAGTTCCTCGGGATAACCGGACAGTGAGGCAAGTGTGCGAAATCCAAGAGCGGCTTTGCCCTCCCGTCTCGTGTATGGCCTGACATTATCCGTCGGATTCCAGCCCGTAGGAAATTAATGAAGTGATATGGTCCTGCATCAATATTCCAATTCGCTAAATAGGGTCTCGGACTGCCGCGATTTATACTCCTCTTGCTCGTATTCGTCAAATGTTCGCCCTCCCGTGGACCCCCACCATGCATCCACAAGGCCTGCCAGTTCCTTTTTCACCCAGACTACATCACTGCTAGTGTCGGAAGCCAGATTGTTGATTTCGTGTGGATCCTGAGTCAAATCGTAAAGTTCCTCACATTGGTCGGGACCATAATAGTGGACATATTTCCAGTGGGTACTACCAAGGCCTCCACCTTGTATTTTGGGACGTAAGCGCACTCGGACCGCACGAAAAGGATGAAGTCCCCAATAGGCGCCATAGTGTTCAAAAAACACTGCATCTTCGATGGGCGAAGGATACGAAGAAGAATGGTTTAGCGGCAGAAAAGAACGTTCTGCAAAGGGCGCAGGCGCCTCAATCCCGGCAGCGTCTAGCATAGTCCCCGGGACGGCCGTATTACTCATCAACCGATCGATGATGATGCCCCGCGGACCCGGCTCTGGCATACTCAAAATGACGGGAACACGATAGAGTTCCTCATACGGGAGCGTCCCTTTCAACCGCATCCGGTGCGCTCCCATCATATCCCCGTGGTCTGCCGTAAACAGGACAATGGTATCCTTACGCATATCCTTATCCACTAAAGCTTCTAAAATCTTCCCCACGAGATGGTCAACATGGGAAATCATACTATAATAGCAGTGTAATTCATAACGTAATTGCTCTGCGTCGCGTGCGCCGTGGTCGAGGCTCGCGGCGTGTTCTTGTTGGAATCGCGGTTTTGTGGCCAGATCATCCTGATAAAAACTGTCTGGGAGCTCTAACTTTTCTCTCGCGTAATCGTGATGAAACGGGGCGACCAATTCAAAGGGAGGATGAGGCTCGTGATAGGAGAGGGTTAAAAACAAGGGATGGGACGGATCATAGGTTCGAAGAAACGCTAGAGCTTCCTCATTAAAAACCCGATCTTTCTCGCTATTGGTTCCAGGAATCCGCGGATTGTTGCTTAATAAGTAGCCCAAGGGCTGAATCGGAAACCCGAAATGGCGTTTACCGAAATAGGCCGTCATATAGCCCGCGTCGCGAAAAAGCTGCCCTACCGTAGTTAAACCGTCATGAATATGTTCGGTATGGCCATAAAAAGGAAAATTGATCAAAACTTCGGCCTCATGCGGGTAGAGCCCGGTTAGTAAGGATACCCGAGACGGCACACACTGGGCGTTACTACAATAAACGTGGCTAAACAGGACTCCCTCGCGACATAAACCATCCAATACAGGAGTGACGGCCTGCCCATCCACAACCCCTAGACGTTGAAACTGCATCTGATCACAAATAAATAACACCACATGCGGTTTTTTACGAGAATGCATCCGCAATCGCTTTTGGTCCTCAGAATCCACCATAGATCCCCCCGTCTCCTTCAATATCCCTGTCACGCGTGGGCTGTGCGCCGCTCATACCGGCGCTGGATCGTTCCAATACAGTCGACCAACTCTTCCATTAAATCGAGCCTAAGATTCTGGTAGTCTCGGTCATGATAAAGATTCCGGAATTGGTAGGGATCGTCCCATAAATCATACAATTCTCCTTCGGTTTGCCCGATGTACTTCGTTAAACGATAGCGCGGCGTACGGACCGACTTCAGTTGCAACCCTGGCCACGTCTCTGAGGATCGGTATTCCGTCAATACTGACCGTTTTGCAGAGACGGCCATGTCTTCACAAAATAAGGGTAGGGGATTTCCTGACATCCATTCCGGGATAGGGATATTCATGTAACGCAGAAGACTTGGAGCGATGTCCACTGTACTCATCAGATTAGTTAGCCGTACGGCACCGTGGTTCGGTGAGCGGATAATAAAGGGAATCTTTGTCACGCTTTCGTACAGAAAAGGCCCCTTAAACAATAAACCATGATCTCCTAAAAGTTCTCCATGGTCCGAACACAATATAACGAGGGTGTTTCGATCCAAATCAAGTTCGGTCAGCCGATTTAATATGTGTCCAATAGCCTTATCTAGCAGCGAGATCATTCCATATGTGTGTGCTGTAATTTCGCGCATTTGTTCGTCGGAAACGGAGGAAACTTTGATGCCAAGTTTTGCCATCCCTTCATGGGGAATGAGCCCTTCATAATATTGACGAAAGTGTGGAGGCTTGTCTTGAAGTTCTCCTGGGTGGCAATGCGGTTTCGGCATATCGGCGGGGTCATACATACTGGCATAGGGTTCTGGCGGGGCAAAAGGATGGTGCGGATCCGAAAACGAAATCCATCCAAAAAAGGGTTCGTGTTGAAATTGCGTCAGGAACCGATCTGTTTCTCGGGCCACCCACCAAGAGATGTGATCCTCTTCGGCCAGCGGCGAAACCCAGGAATCTGGAGCTCCGGTTGGAATTCGCAGAGCGCGGTCCCGAGAAAACAATTGAGCCAGGTTAGGGTCTTTTTGTTGCAATGCTAGGCCATAATGTCCTCCCGGAAAGTGATGCCCCAAGCTCATCGCCACATGTTGAAAGCCGTAATACGGGCCATGCCAATCATCGAAGTACCCTGCCTCCCAAGCTCGACGATTATCTGCGCGAGTCGGACACAAGGGGCCTGCATCGGGAGCAAAGTGCATTTTCCCGACTGCAAAAGTCGTGTAGCCTTGTGTGGATAGATAGTCTTCCACGGTCGGAATCGTCTCCGAGAGGGCGACCCCTAAATTCCAGGCTCCGTGTTGATGAGGGTAAAGGCTAGTAATCATACTTGCCCGACTCGGAGTACACAGTGGCGTCGTCACTTGTACCCCATCAATCACACTGCCTTGCGACCCCAATCTATCAATATTCGGCGTCTGAATCACGGGATTCCCATAAATCCCCAAGCAATCCGCACGTAATTGATCTGCAATAATCCACAGGACGTTTAGCTTGTTGAGGCTTCCCGCCGATTCATAGTTGTTTTCACTTTGTGTCAACGTCACACCAGCTCCTTTTTTTCTCCCTGCAAATGGGCATCGCATTCTGCACCGACTTTCCCTTTTATCCAGTCATTCATGATAATGCTCCCTATGAGGGCACTCCCACCACCTGCGTTGGCGAAGCTACAGACTGCCGCTTAATTAAACTCACATCCAGCATCTGATGTCGGTAGTCCGTTTCTCCTTTGGCCTCAAAAAGACGCAACAGCTCCTCCATGGCCAGTTGCCCGAGTTGAAACTGCGGTAACCGGACCGTTGTAAGAGCCGGAAAACTTTGAGCAGCAAAAGCAATATCATCGCACCCCACCACAGATAGTTGTTGGGGCACAGCAATCAGCATCTCTCGTGCCGTTTCTAACACCCCTAACGCCATGAGATCGTTAGCCACTACCAGTGCCGTTGGTAGATCGCGGCGAGAAGCCAACTCACGGAAAGCATGCTTCGCCTGGTCGTAATCAAATCCTCCTTCCACACACCACTCGGCCCGCGTACTTAAACCAGCCTTAGCAAGGCCTGCCTGAAATGCGGCAAACCGTTCTTCGTTGACCACGGTGTTTCTGCGCCCGTGCATATACCCGATTTTTGTGTGTCCCTCACCGATCAAATAGTTGACCGCTAACAGACCGACTTGGGTGTGGTCTACCGCGATAGATGAGCAATCAGTGATGGGTCGACGTGTTCCGACAATCACCGTGAAGATTTCTTCTCGGCGCAATCGATCAATACGCACAGCTAAATCCGCTACATTGGAACCTAGTCCTGAAAAAATAACCCCGTCCACACCCCGTCCCAATAATGTATCTAAATAGTGCATTGTCCTTTGGTCGTCTTGCCGAGTGTTACATAAAAAAAGTGTGTATCCATTGTCATGGGCCACCTCTTCAATGCCATTAGTAATCTCAGCAAAAAACGGGTTGCTTATATTATCCACGACCAATCCAACCGTAAATGATTTTCCGGCACGCAAACTTTTGGCCAACAAATTGGGTGAATAATTTAGTACTTTGGCTGCGTGTAATACACGATTTCGCGTCGACTCTTGCACCGCCGGATCCCCGTTCATGACTCGAGATGCAGTACTAATTGAGACTTTGGCTCTACGAGCCAGCTGACTTAGAGTGACTGTTTTCACCGTTGTTCCCCCATATTACGTTATGATTACCCCAAGATTAATTAGAATTATACGTAAGTTTTTCGACAAGATGCCCCCTCCTAGCCAGAGCCGTTTGCATTTTCAATATGCCTGACTATTTGCCTGAAACAGTTTGTGACCATATCATGATACCTCAAGCGAAGCCTCGCTCTTAGGATCCGGGAATAAAAACTGATCTAGGGAATGGGTTGGGAATCTGCCCATTTTCCTATCCCTTTACACCAGCAGATGTCGACGACGCTCCCGCAATGAACTGCCTTTGAAAAAACAGGAATAATACGATAATGGGAAGAGTAGTGAACATCACCGCTGCAGCTAACACCGTCCATTCCGTACTGACGCCCGCACCTCCAAAAAATCGCGCCAAACCAACTTCGATGGGTTGCACGGATGGACTGGACGTCATAATGTACGGCCACAAAAACGCATCCCAGGATGCCATAAATGTGTAAATGCCAATCGTCGTCAACACAGGACGGGCCATTGGTACACAAATTTGCCAAATAAAACGCCATTGCGACGATCCATCAATGTCTGCCGCATCGATCAGATCTTGAGGTACAGTCAGGAAAAACTGACGCAACAGAAAAATGCCGAACACTGAGGCGCCAAAGGGCACAATTTGCGCCCAATACGTGTTTAACCAATGAATGTCTTTGAGAATGAGATAGTCGGGAATCAGCAGCACGGTCAGGGGAATCATCATCATACTTAACACGGCTGAAAACAAGAAGGATCGTCCGCGAAAGCGGAGTACGCCAAAGGCAAACCCCGCCAAAGTTGACGTCACCAAAACAGACAAGGTGGTGAGCCCTGCGATGAAGAACGTATTAGCGAAATAGCGCACCCACGGAGCCGCAAGCCACGCCGCCACATAATTGTGCCAGTGACCCTGAGGTACTAGAAGAGGAGGGACCAGGACCACCTGAGCTGGCGTGTCCAGGGACGTGACGATAACCCAGTAGTCCGGGAAGACAAACACGACCAAAATCGCCAGAATTGCTGTCATTTTTACTGCCATACGTGCGATCTTCATCCGCACTACCAATCTTGGCCTCTCTTGTCCTGTCATCTGGTTTCCTCCCCTGGGAAAGACGCACTCCATGCTTGGGATAAATACATTACGGTGCCAACAATTGTTGCGCGGCCTGCGCAGAGGTTTGTAAAGCCGTTCCGGCATTTTCGTTCGTAATCAGGGCATGGTCAATGGCAGCGGATAAATTGCCCACAATTTGGCTCAAGCCTGCCTTTGCGGGCAGTTTACGTGCGTAGGGTAGGGATTCCGTACCTGCCGTCAACCAGGGCTGCTTCCGTACACTAGGACTAATATCCGACATGCTAGTCGACGTTGTGGGAAGATACGCCGTGTTCTCAGACCAATACGCCTGGTTGGCCGGCGTGTTGATAAATTTTAGGAACTGCCAAGCGGCTTGTTGTTGCGCCGCTGAGGCTGCCGAGAAAATAGCCAAGTTGAACCCCGTCGAGACGTCTCCTTGTCCTGCTGGGCCTGGTGGCAACGGGATGGCCTCCAGATTAAATGACGAGGTGCGTGCATGCATAAAATACGGATAGGAGGTATCGCTTGAAATATCGAATAACGCGTGATCAGACATTAATGCCGCTTGCCCCGGGTAATTGTTGCCAAGCTTTAATGCACCGGCGCGATACAAATTCTGGATATACTGTAACGCATGAACCCCGGCTGAAGAATCCCAAACTATCTTGTTGCCTTGGATGAGGTGTCCGCCATAAGCATGTAACAGAGAGATAAACCAGTATGTGCCATTAGCCGCCGCACTGCTGGTGCCGGGGTCCATGCTAATGCCCCAGGTGTTGTGACTAGTAGAAGTCGCGGCCTTCATATCGTTGGTAAGTTGTTGCAGAGTGGTGGGAACCGGTAAATGGTCCTTCATCAACCACGACGCATTGTAATACAAAATTGTATCCGAGGTGGCGAAAGGCATCGTATACACCTTGCCCGAAAACCTTTGTTGGTTCCAAATTTGAGGCCAAAATGCCCGTATTTGTGTCGCGGACAGCCCGCTAGGCCCTTTAATAAAGCTGTTTAAGGGTACTAACGCGTTCGACTGAGCATAGCGTGGGACCCAAGAGTTTTCCACTTGACCAATAGTGGGAGGTGAACCCCCGGTCACGGCGGTAATCAACGCCGCATGCAATACCATCCAGTTGGGCTGGCCAATCAGGGTGACAGTAATGTGGGGGTTTTGTTTTTCAAATTTTTTCACTAGCGTCTGCATATAGGTGCTGTAAGGACCTCTAACAAGCGACCCCTCAAAGGTAATGGTGACATGTTTGGGGGAACTGGACGCGGTAGGCGTTGCACTGCTGCCGCATCCTGCCACCGCTAAGGCCAGAATGGGAATGCCAAGTGCGCTATACATCACGCGTTTTTGCAATGACATTGGGATTGGTCTCCTTTCCGATTCCTTGTTTATTGGTAGTGAACACGACGTTCGGACATCTTCCATTGCACGATCGTCAGTAACGCGATAATTAGAAACATCACCACCGCGATAGCACTGGCAAAGCCTTCATGGAAAAACAGAAAGCCCATTTCATACACCAGGTAACTTGCAGTTGTGGTGGCGCCTAGCGGGCCTCCTTGGGTCATGGTGAAAAACTGCGTAAAAGCCTGAAGGGAACCAATAGTCGTAATAATCGTGACAAAGAATGTGGTGGGACTCAGTAAAGGCCATGTCACATAGACAAATCGCTGTGCAGAGGAAGCGCCGTCAACTTTTGCCGCCTCCCCCAACTCACTCGAAAGACTTGTCAGGCCTGCCATGAAAATAATCACATCGAAGCCCATATTGTGCCATAGGGTAAACAATATGACGCCAAGTAACGCCCAATGCGGCGACTCCAGCCATTGCACTGCAGGAAGATGTGCAGCATGCAACAAACTGTTAATTAACCCAAATTGTGGATTCAGCATCCAAATCCAGATGATGGAGGTCGCGACCACCGGTGTGATATACGGAGAAAACACGCCAGTACGTACAAGCCCTCTGAGGGGAAGGTTGTCCATTAACAAGACAGCTATGGCTACAGCAATGAACACGGTCGTCGGCACAGTCCCCAACACGAAGAGTAGAGAAATGAGAAGGCTATGCCAAAACACGGGGGATTGCAGCAGATCCTGGTAGTTTTTTAATCCCACAAATTGGGAAAGAGCGGGACTTAAAACATTCCAATGAAACAGACTAATGACCCCTACGAATAGCGTCGGAATAATCGTGAACACGAGAAACACGGCAGCCATAGGCAGGAGATAAACCAAGGCATAGCGATTGTTACGAATGCCGTGAAACCTTGGTATGGATTCGTTAATCCTCGCTCTACGTTCCATATATCTCGAAAGAATGGTTACCATTGTCTTTAAACTCCATTCTATCAATTGTTTGCATCATTTTTAGTCAGTTTTCTGCCGTTTACAAGTTTCTATAGATAAATTTAATCATAGGCCTGTTGTTTGTCAACCCACAATTATCAAAACTTTACGCCGCAGGTCCACGTTCCAACTGCAGAATGACAACACATCTTGCCGGGATTCAAGCTCACGGGAACCGCCAAAGCCATTGGTCGAAATGGTGCCGTTTAGGGTAGGACCGCCATTCCTCCATTGATCAACGAAATCAATACATCAAACCCGGATTTTTTGCCCTGGTACTTGATACATCGCAATCAAATAACGGACAACATAGGGAACTCAAACCATTGATAGCTAGGCAAGTTGACACCATAGAGGGGAGAGTTGTTCACGCAAAGAAGAGGATTTAACCACAACAATTGAGATCACGACAACCACTACACGGTAGGACGATACGTTTGACCACGGCTTAGAAAAGCCCGCCATATTTGTTGCAGAAGGCTTGAGGCCCACTTTGCAGGAGTCAGTGCCTGGCATTAGCATCGGCTGTGAGAAAAACCTGGTTCACGACTGGACCGGATGCCGTCGCGGTTTCCCTCACAGTCCGTCCGCTACCGACCATGGCATTTCTTGGCCTTGCGGCCACTGCCGCACGGGCAAGGTTTGTTGCGATCGGCGCGCGCAAAAATATCCATAATCTCTGCAGGCGACCGCTCTTGACGGAGCAAATCGGCCATAATCCGCATCGACCCGTCGATGTGGTGAAAGAACATCTTATACCCTGCACAGAGATAATTGAGGCCGCCTTCTCCGTCCGGTGTTTTTAAAAAACGGTTCTTTGGGCACTCGCCGTTGCATGCGAACCGCACATCGCACTCGATACAGTACCGGGGCAGTGTATCGCGCTTCGCTTCCCCGAATCGTTGTTGTTGCGACGAAGCAACCATCTCCGTCAGAGGAATCTCCATAATGTTGCCCAGGCGATGCTGGGGGTCGACGAAGTGGTCGCAGGAGTAGACATCCCCATTGTGCTCCAACGCCACAGCGCGCCCACACGTTTCCGCGAAGATACACATGGCCGCAGGGAGATGCAGCCATGCCGCCAATGCCGTGTCAAACATCTGCACAAAGACCTCACCGACATCGTTACGCACCCACTCGTCGAACACGGCCACCAGGAAGCGGCCCCATTGGTCCCCCGTGACAGAACGCTCGCTGACGCGGGCTCCCTCATCACGCTGCTCGACGATCGGGATGAACTGCACAAACCGTGCACCACACTCGTCCCGAAAAAATCGATACACCTCGAGGGGCCGGTCGGCATTGACGGAGTGCACCGTGCACAGCACATTAAAGCGCACCGCATGATGCTGAAGATACTGCATTCCGCGCATCACTTTATGCCACGAAGCGTTGCCTTGCTTGTCGACTCGGTAAACATCGTGCAACGGCGCAGGGCCATCGATACTAATCCCGACCAGAAAATCCCGATCTTTCAAGAATTGCGCCCACTCGTCGGTCAGCAAGGTGGCATTCGTTTGCAAAGTGTGCGTCAGATGCTGGTCAGGTCGACGGTATCGCTCTGCCAAATCGACAGCATGCCGAAAAAATTCTAGCCCCATCAAGGTGGGTTCTCCACCTTGCCACGCGATGGTCACCTCGCCAGGCGGCTGCGCTTCAATAACCTGGCGAAGGTACGCCTCCAACACGCCCTCGCGTATTCGGAAGTGGTCGCCTGGATAAAGTTCTTTTTTGGCCAAATAATAACAATAGCGGCAATCGAGATTGCAGATGGCCCCTATGGGCTTGGTCATCACGTGAAAGGGCTTGAATACCGCACTTTGCGGCGGGCTTTGCATAACCACACGCGCTCCTCCAATCACTTCTTGCACGTCGCACGACAAATTTTTTGGTATCACCGATAGCCCAGGGGCGTCAAAACGCCCATTCTTCAAGGATGTCCTGGGCGGTCTTATTGTGTGCCTAAAGCGATGTCTGCCATCTTTTCCACGGACACATTTTCCAGGAAATCGATGGACACATCAATCAGACTACGAGACGAAAACGGAAACGCGTCGGGGTAGTGCTGCGAGACTTGGCTCACTCTGTCCCTACCGACATCTAGCCCCCAGAACGACAGATGCCCGGAGGTATAAGGAATCCGCACTTGCGCGATCACCTCTTTGTCACTGAACAGGTGTACCATAGCCGAGCCGTCCGGCTGCCGCAATAGTGTGAACCCCACTTCGCAGAGACCGTTCGGAAGTTTTGTCAATCCAACACAACGTTGCCGTGATTCAAGCATATGATGCTCGAACATCAGTCGACCATCCTGCACATAGAGCGTATAGCCCCCTTGGGAACTGCCACTCGCTAATATCACGCCATTGTCATCTCCGGTTCTTTGAAGATGAGCGCGAACACGCATCGAACGATCAGTGCCAGTAACACCCGTGGCGAAAGGAACATGACCTTGATTCGCGTAGAACGTAATCGTTCGTTGGTTGAGTAATCCAAGTGGAGCACGAAACGCCAGAAGTTCTGTGAGAGGCCGATCATCCAACGGGAGAACGCCATATCTTTGGGCTTCCTGCCACCATATTTCTTTCAGTTGAGCAAGACGTTGTGGATACTCTTCCGCTAAATCCTCATATTCGGAGAAATCTCTCGTTGTGTCATAAAGTCGCCATGTGTCGTGCTCATAGGGATGGCCTGGCACATGTTCGGTCACGGCGCGCCAGCCTTGGTGCCACAATGCGCGATGCCCGAGCATTTCGAAGTACTGGGTGTCACGTTGCGGCGGCACCTCCGAGGATTGGAATGTCGAAGCAATGCTGCGGCCATGGAAGCGGTTCTTTGTGGCCTTCACAACGCCGGCCGTCTCAGCGATCGTGGGGGCCAGGTCGATCACGTGGACGAATTGCGAACGGACCGCTCCCGATTCTTTAATAGTAGCCGGCCAACTTATGATCATTGGAGAGCGCACCCCTCCAAGGTCTACGAACTGCTTGTAGCGGCGAAACGGCGTGTTACTGGCCATCGCCCACCCTTCGGGATAGTGACTCGGCCCATCAGGTCCTCCCACCTTGTGTAGTTGCGCCAGCTCACTTTGAATGTCCTGGCGCACTCCGCCATAGAGGCTATTCACGTTGACTGAACCGAGCGCCCCCCCTTCCCGGCTGGCCCCATTATCCGCAAACACCATGATCAGAGTATCATCCAGAACATTTAGGTGGTCCAATTCTGCGATGACCCGACCTAGCTGTTCGTCCGCGTGTTCGAGGAAACCAGCATACGTGGCTTGCAAATGCACCGCCAGATCTCTTTCCTCGGGACTTAGCTCGTCCCAGGGCTTTACCTCTGGATTGCGTGGCGTGAGACGCGTATTTTTAGGCACGATCCCCAATTGACGCTGACGCTCCAACCGATTCTCACGAATCTTATCCCATCCAACGGCAAATGTTTCGAGGTATTTGTCGATGTAGTGATGAGGCACTTGAAATGGCGCATGTTGGGCGCCGAAGGCCAGTTGCAGATAAAACGGCTCGGTTTTTCGGTAGGAGACATGGTCGGTCACATATTGAATCGCATGGTTAGCAAGATCTTCGCTTAAATGATAGCCATTTGCACTCGGCGGCATGACCTGATGATTATCCTGGTACAGTTCGGGACAATACTGATCGGTGCAACCATCAAGGAATCCATAAAACTTATGAAATCCGCGGCTCAGTGGCCAATTTTTAAATGGGCCCGACGGTGTTATCTCATGCCTCGGAGTCAGGTGCCATTTCCCAACCAAAAAACACGTATACCCTTGGTCCGACAGCAACGATGGCAGGGTCGCAACTTCGGAGTCTACGCATCCCCGAGAATTGGGAAATCCCGTATCCGCATCACTGAGAAAACGCATCCCGACGCTATGATGGTTACGTCCTGTTAACAGACACGCCCGCGTTGGCGAACAGAGAGGAGTGACGTGGAAATTCGAATACCGCAGACCGCGAGACGCTAGTTGATCGATGGTAGGTGTCGCGATTTCCGAACCAAAGCACCCAAAGTCTGACCATCCGGTGTCGTCCATGATTACAACGCACACATTCGGCCGATGCAGCAACCCATTACTCGTTGTTGGCCACCACGGCTCAGACTGGCGAACTGTGCGACCTATTTGACCCCGAAATTCGTTACTAGACATGTTTGTTTATCCTCCTGAACCATAAAAAATTACTTCAGATCCCTACGAAGAACCTTCCTAACTTTAAGAAGGAAGACTAATAGCCCTTGCGTAGAGCATTAACCAAACCAACGCCCTCGTATTTAAAATGATGTCGGTTCAGCGGTCTCGAGAACTGACGAACATACGACCACCGTGAACCATTACTTCATGCGAAGTCTCTTGAAAACTTGCCATGGCTACCCATGTAGCATGAAATAGGATTATCAAACAAAAATCATAATCGAGCGTGTGTTGTATCAATATTCAACCTTAATCTCAACGCGGCCGCGCCTGGTTTCGGAAGTAACCGTAGTGCCTAAGTTATCTCTTCGCCGCCTACACCTGAGGCTACACGAGTGCCGCAACTTGTCCTTCTCGAAAAAAAGATAATACAGAAACCAAAAATTTGTTGCTGGCGTTACACGATAATCATTTTTATCCGTTTTTGAGTAAATAATGGTTATCACGGGCAAAATATTTAATTTATATCCGTTTTATCTTTAAAATACATCGTATAAGCCAGTTTTGTATTATTATAATGAGAAATTACTGCATGTGATAGCTATTGTCAACCCTTGTAAGGAAATCCAACAGGTCTTCGGCAAAGTTAAATTGCACCTTGGCAGGACATGGGGAAAGTTGGCGAACTTATTCAGCGCGGTGCTGATCCGGATGCGCCGATGTTCCAAGGAACTATGGCCCTTGTCCCATGTTTCGACTGGAGGAGGAAAACCCTGGGTGGGGCGCGAGGACCCGGATATCCTGTTCGAAAATGGCCTGATTGCCATTGGGAATGAAGACACTTTTTGTTCTTGACCAGATAGGTGGCCAGATCGCGCTGCGCGTGCATAGCGTCGGCGGTCACTAAAGGTCGAGCGAATCCAACAAAGGGTACATCGCCGAGATTTCATTTGGACTTCTCGTCGACGGCAGTTTGAGTAATAACCCGTGTGGTGCCGTGAATCACAGCCGATACCCGGTTCCGAGCCTTGGGGGTGTCTTTCCGGTGTCTTTCCCGGATGCGCGAGACACGATGGGTCCCATGGGCGTCCGGCACAATAAACACCGCGAATTGTTGGCCACAATGCGCAGCCGCCGTCGTAGGTCCAGCGTCCATCCGATCAGGGCAAGCCACGGTCCCCATCACCGCGCCCCTTCGTGGCCGGCGACGAGACGGACGGTCACCTCGTTAAGCGCAAAAGATGTGTCGGTCGATAATATGTCCCAGCACCATCGTAGATCATCGAGCCAACGATGTTCACTCGGTCAATGGAATGACTCAACCATGCGGTTTTCCGGAACTATGCCGAAGTCCTGAGTTATGGTTCCTCAACCACTAGCATCACCAGAATCGTTGAACAAACGTTGGAACTGCTCCGGGCTGATTCGGACCTCTCGCGCCTTCGCTCCGTCTTGGCTGCCAATAAACCCGCGTTCTTCCATCGCGTCGATTAGTCGCGCCGCTCGGGTATAACCAATGCGCAATCGCCTTTGCAACATCGAGGTCGATGCTTGTCGGCTTTCCACCACGATTCGCACCGCATCCTGAAATAATGTGTCCGTCTCTTCAACCGAGGTATTGTCGCCAGAACGGCCGGTGCTGACAAACTCCAACGGTTCATCCTCCTCTTTGACTGCATTTTGCTCTAAGTATCCGACAATGGCCTCAATTTCCTTTTCATGAATAAACGCGCCTTGAATTCGTAGCGGCTTGCTGGCTCCGACCGGTGAAAACAGCATATCTCCCCGGCCCAGCAGTTTCTCGGCGCCTGCTGCATCCAAGATGGTTCTGGAGTCAATCTGACTCGACACGGCAAACGCAATTCGACTCGGAATGTTAGCCTTTATAGTGCCGGTGATCACGTCTACCGAAGGTCTTTGGGTAGCTACCACCAGGTGTAATCCCGCGGCTCGAGCCATCTGTGCCAACCGCGCGATGGATTCCTCCACTTCGGTCGGGGCTACCATCATCAAATCCGCTAGCTCATCGATGATAATAACAATCAGCGGCAACCGTTCATCGGTCTGCTGGTTGTAACGTGCGATGTCGCGCACCCCGCTATCCGCAAACAGACGATAACGGCGTTCCATTTCAGCCACCGCCCACCTGAGTGCTCCAGCCGCTTTTTTGGGATCGGTCACCACCGGGCTAAGCAGATGCGGAATGCCATTATAGACCGATAGTTCCACCACTTTGGGATCGATCAAAATCATCCGTGCTACGTCAGGCCCGGTCCGAAATACGAGACTGGTAATCAGTGCGTTAATCAACACACTCTTACCAGACCCCGTGGCCCCCGCGACCAACAAGTGCGGCATTTGATCCAGTCCAGCGACAATGGGAGATCCCGCCACATCTCGCCCCAGTGCAACAGTCAAAGGCGACTTTGATGTGGCATAGGCTTGACTTTCAATCACCTCCCGAAGCAATACCGGTGTGATTTCCTGATTGGGCACTTCAATTCCTACGGCTGATTTTCCGGGTATCGGTGCCTCAATGCGCACCCCGGTTGCAGCCAACGACAAGGCAATGTCGTCGGCTAGATTAACAATCCGGGACACCTTGACCCCCGGTGGGGGTATAATTTCAAATCGGGTAATGGTCGGCCCCTGGTTCACTTCTCCCAATTTGACATCAATGCCAAACTGTTTAAGAGCCGTAGCTAAAACTTCTGCGCGTTCCATTGGGCTAGGGCCCTTGCGCACTGTTTTTCCGTTCTCGGGAGCAGCCAACAGTGTGTACGGTGGCGGTAAGTAATTGATTCCGTGCGTCAATATTACCGGGGGCGGCACCGACGGCTTTACCGGTGTCTCGGGCACCGTAGGTGCCCCCGACGGCAGCCGGGCAGAGCCGACGGCTGGTCTAGGACGCGCAGAGCGTGTTCTGGCAGGTGCCGACGAAGGTATTGGCACGGCCGGTGCGTCTTCCGGATAAATCCAGTCTCTTAGGCTTGTCCACAGCCAGTAGCCTCCTCGGTTAATCCCGCGAATAATGTGTCCCAAGCGGCGCAAGCCAGTCTGGGAACCGGTTAGCAAACTTTTACCACTCCAAAGCTGGATTGCCAGTACCCACAGCACCAGGCTTAACAGCACGGTCCCCGGCACCGCAATTAAATCACGAATGCCGCCAACCAACGCATTACCCACATGGCCCGCCGCCATCACCCGAATCATTCCGACATCCAGGGAACCCGACACATACCCAATGAGGACGGCCCAACCGCGGCGATGACTGGTCAGAGAAGGACGGTTTAATAGACGCAGGCCGCCGCTGACCACTATCAGTGCTGGCACCAGCCATGCAATCAATCCAAAACACCAGGTAAGCCCAGCACCTAAATCGCGCCCCACAATCCCGCTATGTGGAAAAATCAGCGCCAAGTAGCCGAGCACACCCAAAGCCACTAGCGCAACCCCACCGATTTCACGCCGCATGTCTTGCGTAATTTGTTTCAGGACTGGGCTCATGCCTACCCTCCGAGCCACCACGTCAAGAGGGCCATGGCACAAGTATAAAAACCAAATTTTCGCCAGGCGCCTCGATGACCCAATGTATTTTTAACCCATTTTATCGCAAATAGGCCTGCGATGGCAGAAATTATCATAGCAGCCAGCGCACCAGGGGTCTCCCATAACTGGGCGGGATGATGCAGCCAAGACAGTAAGAACGCGCCAGTGATGACGGGTATCGCCATGTAAAAAGAAAATCGCGCTGCTTCTTCAGGTTTTAATCTGAGTGTGCGACCCATAAAAATGGTGGACCCAGACCGTGATAATCCCGGCATCAGCGCCAACGCCTGCATACAGCCAATGGCCAGAACTTCCCACCATGCCAAATCCAACATGGTCCGAAAGCTCGATTCTCCAGCCGGTGGTGTTAACCACAGTAATATCGAAGTTACTATCCAACCAAACACCACCACTGAGGGAAGAAAATATTGTCCCACCATATCCTCGAACGTATACCCTAGGAATCCTGCCGGAACGGTTGCCACCAGCACCCAGAGCAGCAGCCGATATGCCTCAGGTCTCCCCTGAAGCAAACCCTTAAGCCACACGGTCAAATCCCGGCGATAGGCAAGCAAAATCGCCGACAAAGTACCTATGTGCAACACAATTTCTAGAGTGGCGCCGGGCGATGCCACTCCAAACCAATATTTCATGACAACCAAGTGCCCAGAGGAACTAACCGGCAAAAACTCGGTCAACCCCTGAATCAAACCTAACAGCCATACCCGCCACATTGTCCTGTCCCTCCACAGTAACATACGGACAATGCGGCGAAGTATGACCGTTACAAGTCGATGATGGCATCCGGACTAAAGTGAGGATCCAGATAGTCGCTGGCGATGGTGGAAATGAGACGCTCCAGTCGTACGGACCCGTCGGGCCCTCTGCGCCCCAGACACAATCGGCCCTGGATATGGTATTCGACTAACGGCCTTTGATTAAATTCCATAGGAAAAATAGTGTCCATAGGGTAGATGGTATACAATATAAGACCTCCTCCCGATTTAGTGTGGCTCTTTTTTAGTTCGGTGAGCACGCCGAGTTGAACGGCGCTCTTTCACTAGGGCCTGCAACTTACCCAACGCATCCTCGATACCGCCGACTTCGTCAATCAGTCCCACCTCGACTGCATCACGGCCTACCAGTACGGTACCGATGTCACGCGCCAACTCCCCGGTGCGAAACATCAATTCCCGGTATTTTTCCGTCGTAATACCGGAATGTTGCGTGACAAAATTCACAACTCGATCCTGCATTTTATCCAGATACTCATACGTTTGGGGAACCCCGATAACCAACCCATTCATTCGGATCGGGTGTACCGTCATTGTCGCGGTAGGTGCGATAAAACTATAATCGGCCGCCACTGCTACCGGACCTCCAATGGAGTGACCCCCACCCAATACCAAAGACACAGTGGGCTTGGACAGACTGGCAATCATTTCTGCCAACGCAAGCCCCGCCTCCACATCGCCCCCAACTGTGTTGAGCACCAAAAGCAACCCTTTAATGTCCCGACTCTCTTCGATTGCCACCAACTGCGGAATCACATGTTCATATTTCGTGGTCTTATTTTGCGCGGGCAAGACAATATGCCCTTCAATTTGCCCTATAATCACCAACGTGTGAATAGACGACTTTGCCTTAGGCAATGTCGTGGTGCCAAATTCTTTAACGGTTGCCCCGGTCGAATCATCTCCTGCTCCATTCCGTTTGTCCGGTTCAGCCGGAACTGCTTCAGGGACATCTGAAATCATGGTGGCTACACGACGCATAACGTTCCTCCTATAAACCAACTAGGTGCTAGTCTTTGGCTGAATTCCGGTTTTAATACATCGGCGGTCGCATACCCATCAATGGGGGGACAAGAAATGCCACGGCTGTGGATCGATCTCGTGATACGTTTATGGCGTGTGGGACTGCCGCCCTTGTTCCTGGCACTTGGTGTTACGCTGGGTGGTGGTGTGGTTGGGGCATTGGGAACTTGGATGGCGGGTCAAGGGCCAGGCGATCCGGTGGTCACTGCGTACCGAATACGGATATGGGCCGTAGCCATAGCCATCGGCGGCACCTTAACCGCATTTGAGAATTTGGAACGCGGGCTCAGCAGCCGTGCCTTACCCTTATTATTTCGAGATAGTTTAGGCATTTTAGCAGCCTACCTAGGAGCCCAATGGGGATATTGGATCATTCGCTGGCTGGTGGGTGCGTAAATGAGCCCGAAACAAAACCGCCTATGGGCAGCCGCCATGTTGGGAGCTATCGTGGCCGGAGCTGCCATCCAAGCCGTAACCAGCCATCAACGGATCCTATTGACCCAGCAAGTCCAGCAATACAAAATTCAGTCCCACGAGTGGCAACAAAGAGCACGGCGCTTGGAGCAAGAATTAAGCGCCATTAACCGACAAGCCGAACAGGGCACATATATCCAGTCGGTTCGAATAGTTTCCCATGCTGCTCCGCCGCACCCCGCCGCATGAAAAGTTCCTTTATTCTGTCTGCTTGACTGCTGCTCTCAGCAGGGTTCAGGGTGGTTGGTGTCGAATCCTTGGTTGCGCTCCCATG
>JAJZZP010000151.1 GCA_021797515.1 Bacillota bacterium
CCACCAAAAACTCCTCGATAAATCGGTTCTCGCGCAGCGAGAAGTTCTTGAAATCCAGAAATCAATGAAATTGTAAGAAAATCGTCGAGAGAGATCGCTCGTGTTCATTTAACGGGGGCTAGATCGCCGCGACCGTCGCGGTGAGGATTACCGGTCGCCCCGCCGTGGCCGTGGTAGGCGTGGTAGTCACGGCGACGGTGGTGGGCGCCTGCAGCGAGGGAAAGGCACCCGCGGCAAAGTACCAGGGGCCGCTTGTCCATCCAGCGGCCGTGTAGAGACTCGCCCCCTCCATCGCGCTTGTGGTTGCGCCGGTCAGCGACCCGGTATACCTCGAGCCGGGCCCCACCCCGACGCTGACCCCGGTTCCCGGGTTCGTCCCGGTATCCCAGAAGGACGCGGAAAACGAAAGGGGGCCGCCGTTTGATGCGCCAATAGAAGACGTTCCCAGCATTCCCCCGGCGGTGCTTCCCTGCACAGCCCCGGTCGCATAGGTATTGGAGATCTGATTGTTGGACCCTCCAAATACATATCCGATCAAGCCCCCCGCATCCCCCGCACCGGCGGTGACAGCGCCGGTGGCGTAGGCGTCTGTCACATCAACCCCGCCATTGACCCCCCCAGACCCCAGGAGCCCCCCCGCATCGCCCGACCCGTCGACGGCGACGGTCCCGGTCGCATGGGCGTCGGTAATAGTACTACCAGTGGCACTCCCCACCAGGCCTCCGGCCATGCCGCCCGACGCGGCCGTCACGGTAACGGCCGCTGCTGCGACGTCGGTAATCGAGCCATACTGCGTGCCCACCAGGCCTCCCACCGTGGCCGCCCCGGTCGCGCTGACCGTGCCGGTCACCGTCGCGTCGGTAATCGAGCCAAACTGTGCGCCCACCAAGCCCCCCACGTTGGCCCCCGAACCCGTAGCGTCCACGCGCACGCCGACCAGCGACACGTTCTCAATCGTGCCATTAGCAACGCCAAAAAACCCGACATACACCGCGCTGGAGTGGATGGTGACGCCCGTCACCTGGTAGCCGTTCCCATTGAAAGTGCCGGTAAACTCGGTGCTCCGCGTGCCGAATGGCGTCCATGCGAAACCACTCAGGGAAATATTGGCCGTGAGGGCAATGTGGGCCGCCAAATACGGCGTCGTGGATCCGCTGGCAATGTCCGCATTTTGGTTCTGGTCGATATACTCCACCTGAGCGGCCGTGGAGACGTCCACCCAGGTCGCGTCCCGTTGATGCGCGTCGTCGGCGGCACAGTGGTGGCGGCGTGCACCGCCATGGGCGGCATGGCCAGCGCCCCCAAGCCCCCTATGAGCAACCCGCTGATCACACGGCGCCCCCATGGCCCCATAGTCTGTTGTATTCTGCGCATTGCTGGTGCCGTGCGCCCCGTCCCGGGGGTTTCCCTCCGCCGTCTCACGGCCTGCCTCCTTTTTTCATTCTCCGCTGAACCGGACCGATCCCCTGCATCGGGATGGGCCGGTAACCGATCCAGTGATTGCTTGGAGCTTCGCGATTCTAGAGGAAATTTCCTGCAGCACGTGTCGAATTCTGACACTTTATTTTTGGGGGGATATCCGGCCGGACGTCCGGCTGGGGCGCGAGGTGCGCCGACCGGGACATAAACGGAGTGGCCGGGCCCGACTTCGCCGTCCGAACGCCTCCCGTGGTGCATGACATAATGCCCAATAGCGAGGGAGCAAGTGCGGAGTTCTCCCGGTAGACCTGGCGAATTGGGGATAAACGGAACGAGGGGGACCATGGATCGAAAATGATGACAGAACCGCCGCCGCCCCTCTGTTGACCGTCCCCGTCAGCACGCCCCTGGCAACGAGGGGTCTCGCGGGGGATCGAAGAATGGAATCGATCACGCGGGATTCCTATCGACGCGGTTTCCGCCTTGCCGAACCGGACACCAAGCCATGGTGTGCAATACAGAATCCCCTCTATCATCGTTTTTAGCCCCTGCTCCCGATTTTCGTATTTTGACCCGCACACACCCGGATAGCATGGACTACAAGGGGGTATGGGCGAAGGGTGCGATCCACGCGATGGACACGGTGGAACCCATCCGGGAAATGCAACGCATTCAGGCCCTGCGCGCGGTGTTGCGGACCGGCGCTATGGACCTCTAGCATGGAAGAACGCTGTCGCTCTGCGCTACCACCATGAGATAATCGCGTCCGTATTGGCGGTGTAGTGAGCTATCATCCTTGAACTACGCGGTGGTTGCTTGGCGCAGTATTTCGTCGTCCGTGGTATGCCACTCTATCAACCCTCACTCGGGGCTTTTCCACATTCTATCGAACCCGTGGTGAAGAAATCCCTGCCAGCGGATGCCGACCGTCGACCTCACTCACTGGTCAAGGCGCGCCCTAGTTGCCTCACCAGCAGGACGTCCCTGCCCCCACGGCGAACTCTTCTCGTGGTGATAACAACTCATGCCCAACCGCGCGAAAGAACCCTATGCTGTGGAACCCCGCAAGTTGCCCTCCGAACGTTGGAAGAATGTGACGGGAAACCACCCCCACAGCACACTGCCCGCGATCCATCCCCCCGGTGAATCTTCGGATCGCCAGACATCTGGACCACCTCCCGCCACAATTGCCACCAATGGTGCCAAAGGGGCTGATCCGGGTCGGGCCAGACGGGGACCGCCCGGGTGCCATACCGTGCCGCAATCCATTGGATGGCGCGCTGAATCACGATCGCGGCCCCGTCGCGCCAGTGGGCCTCCCACCGTTCGAGGGTCCGCTGGTGCACGTCTATCTCATGTGCGGCGAGCCACTGATGACACCGTTTCCCGGTCCAGTGGTAGGCCTGAGGCCCAAGCCACACCACGGCCCAGGTGTGGGCCGTGGACGGGCGACAATCATAGGGCAGGGCACTGTCAGTGACCGCGCAGGGGCGACAGCGATAGCGCTGAATGCTCAGAATGCCGATCCCACGCCCATCTTGCACAGGACGCGTAGAGGTGCCGTTGCGTACGAGGGGATGGCGGAGATCGGAGGGACACGCGGGACGCGGACCCTCGAGATTCCGGAGGACTTGGCTGAACGACACTGTTAACGGTATCATAGCCATTGATCACCGGACATACATCCCCAGATAACTTAGGTTGGATGCGGTCAGTGGGAGTAAAAGGCAAAGATGCGGCGGTTTGGGCACGCTATAGCCCCACGTTAGCCCGGATAACCCTAGCGATTTTAAGGTTCAATCCCTGTCACCGGAGTTAACCGATCATGTATGTCACCGGATCTGACCGAGGGTAGGCAACCAACCTTAAAGCCCTTGGTCTTATTTTTTTTGACAACCCTTATGGTACTAAAAAACCCCCTAAAAGGGAGCTACTCAAACCCCAGCCATTGGTCACAATCTTGCCAAAATGAATTGGCGAAAACAGTCCACCGCCCGATTTCACGGTTCTCGCGATATAGGCGAAGACCACATCGCGATGCGAAACATCCGGGTGTTCCGTCTCCGGCACGAGGGAGGCATTGAGCCTGGTTCTCAAGGGAGTCACCGCCAGCAACTGGCCAACCACCCCTAATCCGCCTTGGCCGGTCAACACCAAATCGTCGTCTCCGGCTTCCCACACTACCGGTGGTTTGGGCATCCTGGGTCGCTCCCCCCGACACCGTCGGCGTGATAGCGTCCCTCGCGTTCCCATTTTCGGAACCCTTCGATACTCATCCTGAGCCTCTTGGCGGCTTTGCCAGTAGGGACAAACTGTTCGCTCTTTTCGCAATCAAATAACTGTATTATACGATAATATTACGGTTAATTTGATGTCTTGTAAGAAGTTACAACCTCTGTCCAGTAGTGGTGTCATTATTCGATGTTACCAGGCCCTTAAAACGTTGGCATGCCAGCTGACCCTTCATTTGCACGATACTACCTCTGACCAATTCTCTCAATTGTGGTCAACCCTCTATCAAAAACTCTATCAAAGTTGACTGGGCGTGCCCCAAACCACCCAAAAACACGGGAATATGACCACGGAGGAACAGAAGAAAAAACGGAGAGCCGAAAGCTATTAATTTTATTAAAACTCGGTTAATGTTTAGTTAAGATTACATTAATTTTTGGTTAAGATTATGTTAAGATCTGTTTCATTAACTCTATTGGATGGAGGGATGTTGCATGACCGTGGTGCTCTTTATGTTGATTGCACTGCTGGCGATCATTTCGGGCTTTAATGGGGGAGGCAACTTGATGGCTACCTTTGTCGCCTCCGGAACGATGTCGCGCACGATGGCCGTGCTTTTGCTGTTCGTCAGTTTGGGGATTGGCCCGTTGGTGTTTGGCACCGCCGTATCACATACTATCGCCATCGCCGTGGTAAATTTTCACAGGACGGGGCACGTGGTGTTCGCCGTCGCCGTGTTTGCCGCTGTGATGACGGTCATTTTAACGTGGTGGCTCCGCGTTCCCACTAGCACGACCATTGCGTTAGGGGGTGGAATGGTGGGTGCGGCCATTTTGTCCGGGCATTCTGCCTTAATCCATTGGGATGGTGTGGTCAAGTTGCTCGCCGGCCTGTTCGGATCTCTTGTCGTGGGATTTGCCGTTGCGTATGGACTCACCGTGCTGTTTTGGGCTGTATTGAGCCGCCTATCCCGTAATATTGTCAATCGGCTGGCCGGTGCTCAATATGTGACGGCATTTTGGCAAGGACTGGCATATGGGGCCAATGACCAAGAGAAGATCATTGGATTAATGGCCCTTTTTTTCATGTTGTTCTATCATCAAACGCACTACGCGGTGCTATGGCCCGCAATCCTTTTGCCCCTTCTGTTTTGGGGGCTGGGCGTGGTGGTGGGCGGTTGGCGGATTGCGAAGACCGTAGGTGGAAAAATCTATCGCCTACGACCAACGAATTCTCTCTCGACGCAGGCGGCCGCCGCGCTCACGGTGTCATTGGCGGCTCTGTGGGGCCTTCCGGTAAGTACCACCGAAACGACCGATGGGGCTCTCTTAGGAATGGGCTCCGCCTTGAATCCTTATAAAGTGCGGTGGCCCGTGGTACGAAAAATTCTCGTCGTCTGGGTGCTGACGATGCCGACGGCCTTGGCCATAGGGAGTGTCAGTATGATCTTCACCACCCTACTCCGACGTTGGGCCTAAGGTGGAACAACACCATTTCCACCATAAAATCCGACAGCGCTGAGAACATTAATATGGCGAAATCTATAGTTGACTATATTGCGCGCGAAATAGATTTAACGGTGTTTCAGTAATCTCTATGGTGAACGTGTATTCTAATTCTAACTGGCAATCGGCGCTCCTTGCGATGCGGCAAGGTGAAGCAATAACTTTTCCTACAATACAGAGGAGGGTCTCCCCTGATTCACCTGGCTGGTACCGCAGACCAAATCCAGCCATGACACGATGAGCCATTTCATCACCCGCATCCGCGGATACAGCTGAACATGGAGGCGTTCCGACATCGCCAAGGCGACGGATGGACCGAAACGACGGTGCGATCCTACGTGAAAACTTGCCCACACAACGGGATTTAATCACTGCAAACCTTTCAGGCGGCCGACAGCATCAGCGATTTCGGCACCTATGCCGCCCCACAGTTTCCCGGGAGCGGAACAACGGCTCCAGGCGCTCACCGGGCTGCAACACAGCCAAAGGATCCGCAATTGCCTACAAAACATCATGCTTTGACACCGCACCGTCTATTTTAGGATGATCATATCTTACGGGGACAGGGACCATCGTCCCCCGTTTGCCTCCGGAGTGGTCTAGCTGTGGCGTACAATGTATTGGGAATGACGCCCCTAACACAATCGGGAAAAAGGACATCGCCGGTTGCCTGCGCATGCCCCAATTCGGGACGACGGCCGACGGCGTACCCTACCGGGCCATCCTTACGTTAGAGTCGTTGTGTTGGCATATTGTACTACATTTTCCTAGCCTACACTTTGCTGCTATATCGGTGTGATGCGAAGAGTCAAATCCCATCCCAAGGCTCCGGCACCGATCGCTTAGCCAATCGGCGAGCCGTGCAGCGCTTGCCAAATGAGCGATGACACTGTGTCAACCGTCTGGATTCCGTACGCCTCCGTCGGATTGTTATGGGTCAAAACGGCTAGAACGTAGTCTTGACCTAGACCTTCGATGTGCCCTATGCTGTTGATTTCCCACCCTAAGGCGCCAATCGGGAGCCAGCCGTTTTTGAGTGCCACGGTGGCCGTGAGTGGTACACCTCCCGAAACACCCCAGTCCTCCCATCCAACCACATGCCGCATCTGGTTGGCGGCATATGCCTGCGAGGCCGGATCCAAGATAGCGTTGGGGAAACTTAAGAGTCGCAGCAGCGCTACTTGGTCCACGGCGCTGGTTTGGGTCAGTCCCCAGTATCCGCCACGGCCGGGAATCGTTTGGGTCATGTCTGCTACTGTCAAAAAGGCATGGATTCCCCGTGATCCCCCAGCGTCATACCACAACGTGGTGGCGGCGCTATTGCTACTGTCTTCAATCATCGGCACCATGAGTTGCTGCTCGCTAGCCGTGAGCGGTTGGCCGGAGCGCTCCGACTGCCACAGCAAAGTGGCCATGATGGTGACCTTGACAATGCTGGCCGTGTCGAACCGAAGTGTGGGGTTGAATGTGTAGGTGGTATGGGTCTTGAGGTTGTAAAGCGCCATCGATACGGTGCTTTGCCGTGTTCCCAGGTATTGTATCAGAGCCGGAGAAAAGATGTTGGGTGCGACAGTTGCCGGCTTGGGCACTGCATTGCGCAGGATTGCAACGATATGCGCATGCTGCGCCAACTCCGCAGCGGGCGGCAACTTCAAGTATTGGCTCGCCGCTTGGAGGGCGGCGACAATGGTCGGTGAGGAATGGTCTGCGCTCAGCTGATGAATGGCGGTTACCACGTCAGCCGGCTGGTTGTGGGCCATTCCGCCGCTCACCTTTTGCAGTACATTGATGGTTCTGAGCCATACTGCGGCCGCATGATTCCATCGTGCGGCAAGAAGGGTCAGAGCCTTGCTTGTGATGGCATGGGAGACGCTACTCGTTATTTGGGATGCGGGAACCTTGACCCAGGGGGCTTCGATATGGGCGAGGAGACGGCCTGCCTTCAATGCCACTCTACGACCGGAGTCGATCGCGGACGCTGCCACCCGGTTTTCGGCACGGATTACCGGTTGCAAGGCGCGTGGATTCACCCACCATTCAGGAAATGGGCCCCACCACTCCTGCTCAATGGCTTGCTGGCGGTTTTGCAGCAACTGCAGGATTACTGGCGCCACTCCATCGCGTTCCGCAAGGCGGCGTGCTGTGTGATATGCCTCAACCTCCTCGTGAAACACCGGTGCTTGATGTTGCGTCAGCCATATGGCCAACACCGCGGCGACGACAACCACCGCAGCACATAAAGATGGCCAAATGAATTTGGCAAAGCGTCGTGAGGGGCCCTTGCGGCCAACCACCGGTCTGGTTGAAGGTGCGGGAGGAAGGGATGCGATGGTCATATCTCACACTCCTTTGAAAATCGGATTCTACCCCGCAAAACGCTATAGTTTTTGTCCACGTCACAACGAGTGTCATTGTTTTTTCTATATCTCTGCGCTGACCTTACTCGAAAGAACGGGCGTTACATGGTCTCACCAATTTTGCTGCCAAAGATGGGATTTCTCCCCATGGCGATGCAAACTGCTCCCTCTATAGACAACGGCAAGGGACACCGTGAGATTAGTGATGGGCAATTTCGGAGTATCTCTTCCACGACCAGCACTGCTCCGCGAGCCTTAGCCCATTGAACGGTCTCGACCGGTTGCACGTGACAGAGAGCCAAAAAGGTGCTTGGGGCATCCTCTCCCCCCGGCCATGCCGCGGAATCGGTCTGGAGGGGGCGGGGATCGCCCGACGTCAACACGCGACGCAGAAGCCCCTCATCGTCACGCCTATTGACCTGGCCGGGTTTCTTGGAGATCTTGCGGACATGTCGAGAGGAATCGCCAGTTTTGCATAGCGCGGGACTTTGTCCTGGGATTGGCCCGATTTGCGGCCATCGAGCGCGATTTCTCAGACCCAATGGTCAGACCCCTCGCTTACGCGCAGATTGTCTGTTTTCGTCCGATCCCCGCGTGCGAAAAGCCGACCATTCCGACTTTTCGCCCACGCTCCCGTCCCGCCCTGTCGCCGCCGCTGTTCGACGATGGGGTCATCCAGGACTTTGACCCGTCCCACCATCGCACTTTGGCGCCAAAGATGAGCGGAGGAACGTGTGGGCGTCGACAGGCTGCTGATAGAGTCCTTGAGAGGCTTATTGCGACACGAGTTTCCCCTCGTGCCCGAGGATGCGTCGGGCATTGGGGTGGGACGCGGTCTGAAGGGTTCGCAGTCGCTCGCGATTTTTCACCCTTTGCGTCCAGGTGTATTAGCCAATTCCCCGTTTTGTGGTGAACAATGCCCGCTTTCTGATCCTACTCTGGTTTCGCTTTCAATCCCATCAGTTCCGGCATACCGTCGGAACCCGCATGATCAATAATGGGGTGCCCCAGCATATCATCCAGCGGTTTCTCGGCCATGAATCGCCGGAAATGACGAACCGCTACGCCCATCTGCATGACCAAACATTAAAAACCGCTTTCGCGGCATGTCATGGCAAGATGGTGGATGTCCACGGGAAAATCCGCGAACCCCAAGAGGACGTCAACAGCAGCGATTTGCAATGGCTGAAGCACAACATCCTGGCGCAAGCCTTGCCCAATGGCTATTGTGGCCTACCGGTGCTAGCCAGTCCTTGCCCGCATGCCAACGCCTGTTTAACCTGCGCCCACTTCCGCACGGATGCCCAGTTTCTGCCCCAACATCGGCGGCAGTTGGCCGAAACGGAGGGGCTCTTGGACATTGCGGAAACCCACCAATGGGCCCGGCAAATCGAAGTCAACCGCCGCGTGAAAACGAACCTGGAGCAGATGATTGCGGCATTGGAACAGGAGGAGACGCATGCACCCACGTAACGTCGAGGGATTACGCCAGAGCGCCATCCAGCGCCACTAAACCGCGCTCCAGCGCACCGACGAGGCGGTTCGGACGTTGATGAAAGAAGGCCGCGCGATTACCTTTCAAAGCGTCCATGAGGTAACCGGGGTCTCAACGGCCTGGCTGTATCGTCAACCGGACGTGCGGCGACGCATTATGGAACTCCGGGATCAACGTTCGGGACCGCACCAAGCCCCATATACCGCAGCATCGGATTCCTCGAAGACGGCCATGGTGGACACTCTCAAACAACGAGTGCGGCGATTAGAGCAAGAAAACCGCGAGTTACGGCGCCAAATTGAGGTGCTGTACGGGCAGCTGTCACAACGGGGGCCGCACGAAGACCGACGCAATTCGGAACGCTAGCTAATCAATTTTTGCATCCATCACGCCCACAAGACTCGCCTATTTTGGTACCAGAATCTTCGTCATAGAAACGTCTACGAGGAACGAGGCGGCTTGTAGCAACAATTTTCAGCCTCCGGCCTAAGATAACTATAGGGCGGGGAGGTTCAATAGTGCGACTACTGGGTTGTTATGCCTTCCTCTTCATTTTGTTCAATATGTGGTATTTTGTCGTCATTCCAACTACCATATGTGGCCATCGGGGCTTTTCAAAGCAAGAGCAGATCGTCACCCGCGTACGCCGAGGTCTCCCACACCACGGCTATCGGGTGACGGTGGTGTGTTCTAACCGCAAGACACGGTGACCGATGCCGTCTAAACCGGGGCATAGAGAGCAGCCCCGCATACGTGCCGGGGAATCGGGGCTGGAGTGGTTGCGGTGCTTTCGTGGAGCGATTAATCCGTCACAGCTCCTTTGGATGCAGACGACACCAACCTTGCATATTTATATAATATTCCCTTGCTATAACGAAGAGGTGGTTCTTTCCATTCTTTTAATCGGTTGGATAATTCTTCATCAGATACGGCTACTGAAAGTTCCTGAGTTTCGCTATCAATCGTGATCAGATCTCCGTCCTTAAGAAGTGCAATGGGCCCTCCTACTTGTGCTTCCGGCGAAATGTGACCCACTACTAAACCATAGGTACCACCGGAAAAACGCCCATCAGTAATTAACCCCACTTTTCCACCCAGACCCTTTCCGATAATAATAGCGGTAATAGAGAGCATTTCCGCCATTCCAGGCCCACCCTTAGGCCCTGCATAGCGGATTACAATAACGTCTCCCGGATTAATCTCATTATTTAAAACAGCTTGAGTCGCGTCTTCTTCCGTGTTAAACACACGTGCCGGTCCGGTAAATTTCTTCACTTTTAAGCCGGACATTTTGGCAATAGACCCTTCGGGTGCCAAATTACCTTTCAATACAAATAGCGGACCTGTTGCCAGAATGGGGTTGTTCAGCGGGCGAATTATGTCTTGACCTTCCTTAAGTGGCGACTGAGCAGACAGGTTTTCGGCAAGCGTATTTCCTGTAATAGTTAAACAATCGCCATGAAGCAGCCCAGCTTCGAGCAATGCCTTCATTACCGCAGAAACGCCACCGACTTTATAGAGATCTTCCATAACGTAACGTCCACTTGGCTTAAGATCGGCGATATACGGAACCCTTTTGCGTATTCTTTCGAAATCATCAAGAGTAAGTTCAACGTCAACGGAATGGGCAATGGCTAATAGGTGAAGGAATGCATTTGTCGAACCCCCGAGCGCCATGACTATGGTAATCGCATTTTCAAAAGCTCTTTTCGTCATAATGTCTCGAGGGTAAATTCTTTTTCTAAGAAGATCGGCGACCACATACCCTGCTTTGTAACAGTCATCCCGTTTTAACGCAGTTTCTGCTGGATTTGAAGCGCTTCCCGGCAAACTCATCCCCATTGCTTCAATAGCAGAGGCCATTGAATTTGCCGTATACATGCCGCCACAGGAACCGGCACCCGGACAAGCGCGACACTCAATATCATGCAGTTGTTCACGGTCAATATCACCTGCATTATACTGTCCTACCGCCTCAAAAACGGAAACGATGTCAATATCTTTTCCCTCTTTAGATTTCCCAGGGGAAATGGTTCCGCCGTATACAAAGACCGAAGGAATATTTAAGCGCCCGATTGCGATCATACATCCGGGCATATTTTTATCACAACCACCAATAGCCACGAGTCCGTCAAGTCGCTCTGCACCAACTACGGTTTCAATTGAATCGGCAATCACTTCACGGCTTGGCAGTGAATAGCGCATACCTTCATGGCCCATGGAGATTCCGTCTGAGACGGTAATGGTATTAAAAACAAGGGGTTTCCCCCCACCATCTTTCGCACCTTCCTTTGCTTGCAACGCCAGTTTGTCGATATGTATGTTGCACGGAGTCACTTCACTCCATGTGCTGGCAATACCGATCATCGGCTTATTGAAATCTTCGTCAGTAAATCCGACGGCCCGAAGCATGGCCCGATTAGGGGCGCGGTTTTCTCCTTCGCTGATGACAATGCTGCGAATTCGCAAATCGTTATTGTGTTTCTGTTCCATGTCGTGTCATCCTTTCATCTCATCAAGTTGTAAGTACGGGTTGTCTGGTGGGCACTGGGCTGACGGTGCTGACTTACCTCAGGCACTGAATCCGGTAATGGCACTGGGAGCGGTCATGAATTTCTTAGATAAAGTTTGGACCCGGTGCCACATCATTCGCGTCGCAGGCCCCTGCCCACGTACCCCAGATCAGGGCCAAATCTGCCTCCACTCTTAATCCTAAACCCGCGACGGCACATAAAGCTTGAGAAATCGGCAGCCCTCAGGTGCCTTAGCGCCTGCTCTTCCGTCGTTTTGTGGAGGAACGTTATGGAGTTCCGTCAGAAAGCGTTCAGTAGCATCCGTGCGGCCAATCCGGTCGTTTAGTTCCGACGCCATTGCTTGTCGATACCGCGACGATTCATGTTGCCATCTTCATCGATCTGGAAAAGGTGAATCCATGCGTTGTCCACCAGTTCCCGCACCCTGTTATGGCGGGCGATCACGTCATCGATGGCGCGTTGTGGTGCCTCGATGATGACATTAAGGCGCATTGGCTCATGCATCCACCGTGCGCCGTCGTGCAGTGACTGCAACGCCAAACCCGCTCTCAAGTCTCCGCCGTTGCCTTCCAGCACACCAATCGAGCCGCCCACCACGTTATGCAGGACCTTGTTGCCGCTGCCGAACCGATGATTATCAACCACTGACCCGTAGTATTGCATATTGATCCAATTAGCCACGATCATGGGCGCAGTCATAATCAGCTGTAGCGTGTCAAAGTGGGCGTCATTGTGCCAGTTGTACTCATGCAAGAATGCACGCCCAGCCAGGTCGCGGTGTACAGTACGTGAACGCGGGGCCGCTATAAAGGCGGCATTACCGGCCAACGCCCATTCGGGGCGTACCTGTGCCCAATCACGAGTGCGCCGCCGCATATCCGCATGAATCGTCGGTATTGGCACATCGCCGATCCCCAAAAACGTCGCACGCTCCATGCGAGTTATCTGTCCAGCAGTTGCCAACCACCGGTGCATTTTGGTGACGTCGGCAGTGTGCGATGATGGCACGTCATCGGTGTTGAACAACTGGACCTCATCCGTGGTTGTATCATGCAGCCCCGCCATAAAATAAGTATCGGCTGGGATTTCAATACCGTTGGCCACGAGACCGCGGCGGGTCAATGGATCATTGAGCAAAGCAGCGGCAATACGGGCACTGACCTCGCCAGACTGACCGCCGCAAGCGCCACAATCAAGGCCGGTGGCCTGCGGATTATTGACTGTGGTACTACCATGCCCAACAAACAATACCAACCGCGCGAAGTCTCGGACCATCCCCATATTCCGCAACACGAACTCCGCTACCGAAGGGCGATCAGTCTCGGGGATACCCGTCAGTCCGCCGTTCACGCACGCTTTTGACCCTAATTCTCCATGAGTCAGTACAGGCCCCAGCCGTTCGTGGACCCCAACCGATAGACCCATGCGCTCGGGAAGCGATACCGGACGGGTCCACCCCATGCTGTCGCTAATGAGCTTCGGGGCCGACAATAAACCGACCGCCTCGACGAACGCGAAAGTTGATGATGCCGAAGTTTTAAAGGTTTTCCAAGCCTTGGCCACACGCATCCGTGTGTGCCGCTGAACGATCAGTTTGTCCGCCTCCCACGCATTTGCACTGTCTAAGCACTCACCAATGCGATAGGAAGGATTGAACAATATGGGAAGATGCCCCTTGGCCTCGACGGCGCCAAAAGGGAGATATTCCATTAGGATACCGAAAAATCCGGCAAAACCCAGTGTCTGAACCCTTGGCGCAACCGTCTCTAATGCACGCCGGTAAACCTCGGAACGCACGTCGATACAAAACACCGCCTGCACGTCGGCCCGACCTTTGTGTTCCGCCGCTCCCTGGGCGCCAATCAACGACATCGTCAGTTGTCTTTGATAGCCGACCTCGAAGGTTGTTTGCAACACTGCATCAATGTGGAAGCCGACATCGGTATGACCAATCGGTTTGGTGACCGCCGCCAGGGACTGGCGCCAATGCGTCTCAAGTGTTTCGCTATAGCACAATTTATAGAGCAAGGCGTCCCACGCAAGACGTATGGCGAGCAGATCCCGTATCGAATCATCGTGATCTCCCTGGAGTTCTGCCTGCCAACGTAGGTAACGTGTCCATCCCGCCCAACCGCCGATGCTCAATAACGCTGCGTACAGGTAATCGTCAATCGCCGCCGGCGGCATATCCAGTTCTCGCAACGCCCAAACAATGGCGCCTTGTGCGGTATCCGGCAACGCGGCCATCGCATGACGCATACCGCGCACGCCCATCATCCTCGGGCTCTTGTCAAAGCACGTAAATGCGAGCCAGCCACTGTAGAGCGATGTATCTCTCCAAGGCATCGACCATAGCGCTTGACCTTCGTCAAAATATGCTGCACAGTACCGACTGATTCGCTCGACGACGAAATTCGACCAGTCTTCTCCATCGAGTCCTCCCAGCACGTTCGTGACGAGATTGAGTGGTGTTGCCGATGCTGGAGTGTCACGGGCAAGCACTTGCTCAAAAGATGACACATCCCACAAAATCCCTAACTGTTGTAACGCCGCCGCCAAATCGGACCGTGTGATTCGGCCACGCGCAATTTGCTCGTGATAGTAGGCACGGGGCATGCACAATCCCGTCCCGGTGATTCGTTCAAGTGTTTCGTGGGCCTGCCAAAACGGTTGATTACTTAGACCAAAATACGGGTTCACCGCCACGAAATTTTTGAGAGGCCACAAAGGTGCAATATGCTGGCAGGCTGCCTCCACCTTATCCATGACCTGCGATTCGTACGTCTCCACAACGTTCATGATATCACCTCCCATAGGTCATCTTCGCGTGTTGCCGGCAATGGCTCCGCAACGTTACCTTGCCCGAATTTCCGCACCAATCGAGTGAAGAACATGTCGATATACAGGTCGTTGTAAAGATGTACATAGATCGCCTGCCAAAATGGGTGATGCAGGATTCGAGGCAGCATCTGTTGCACAACAAGAAGACCCACGAACACAAAGATGATCGCTCCCAAAATCCCATCATGGACGACCCCCGCTGAACCTTGGGCAGGGGACAACATCGCACCAAATATCGTGGTAAACAGGATGTCAAGGCCGAAATAAGCCGCGGAAATCAGAGCACTGAGGCTGATCATCATCCATAGGAAGCCTTTCATGCCAATTTTGCCCATATTCAACGCTTGCAACAGTAAGTGAGAGATAGCCACCGTCAGAATTATTCCCATAACAATCAGCGGAGTCTGTTGGAGCCACGGCACCCCAAAAACCAGTCGCATACCGATGACTACCGGAGCCGCAATTATAAGACTCGCTATCGCCTTTCCCATCGTCGCGGCACGGGGCACAGTCGGTAACGCAGGTACCCGGAAATGATCCACCACGCTACCCGATGAAAGAAAAGCATGGGCCTTGTAGACGGAGTGCGAGACAATATGCAACAACACCAGGCTGTAGAGACCAAGGCCGCATTCCATCAGCATAAAACCCACTTGCGCACAGGTGGAATAGGCCAGTGACCCCTTAATATTGGTCGTTGTCATCATCATTAGGGAAGCTGCTGCGATGGAAACTAGGCCCATCACAATCAGTGCATCCCCGGTCCACATCGCCCGTGACATGATAGGAACCATGCGCAGGATCAAAAACGCGCCGGTATAGATGATGCCGGCGTGTAACAAGGCCGACACCGGTGTCGGTGCTTCCATCACTTGAATGAGCCATCCATGAAACGGGAATTGCGCACTCTTTAGGACCGCACTCACAACGAGGAGGCCGCTTGCGATCTGCAAGGGTTCCGACAGAGATCCGTGGGTTCCGGCCAATGCGGGCCCAATGCCGGCGAACTGCGACGTATGCAGTGTGTGAGCAATGAGCACAAAGGCTACTAACAGACTTGCATCCGCTATTCGGTGGAGCAGATATTTCTTACGGGCAGCAAGCACCGCGACGGGGCGCTCGCGGTAAAACGCCAGCAACTTGTGCAGGCACAGGCTGGTGACGATCCAGAAAATTAGAAATACCCACATGTTGCCAGAAGAAATCATCATCAAAAATGAACCTAATGTAAAACTTAGCCACCGATGAAAGCGCCCTTCGTGGGTATCGCCAACTAGATAAGTATACGCATAACGAGCAACGACCATGCCGACCAAGGCTACCAGCAACAACAGGAGCACGGTAAGGCTGTTGACGTCGGCGTTGACCGCTAGTACGCCTAGTCTTTCTGGCAAATGTACCAAAATGTAGGTCGTGGAGTGGGTCATTCCCACTCCATAGGTCACAGCCGCCAAAATCGCGCACACCAAAGCGAACCAAGAGGCCCCCATTGTCAATGCCCTCATTAGCCTGGCGTGGCGGTCAGCACCGATGCCCACAACAAGACCCACCACGAACAAGGGCCAAGGCAAAATCAGCATGAGTGAAGATGTTATCATACTTGGATGCACTGGCATAGCAATAACCACCTTTGTTTTTATCGTTGAACGTTGAAGGCCTGCACGCCAAAATCACCGGGATCATTGACAAAATGCCTGCAGTAACGGCACCTTTGCCAGCTTAATAGTTATACGACATTTTTATCGCGAATTAAATAGCGCTTTTTTATTATACGAAACAGCCTTCGACGATGCAACCGGTCGCAAGGTAAAATAGTCAATCCGCATCATTTCCCCGTCGATCTAAAGTCGCTTTGTCCGATATCCTGCCGTGGTTACCGAAATATGCCGCTGGGACCTTGCAGGTGTCCAACAGGACCACCGGGAGTCGAAGGCATCGTCAGTATCGGCGTTAAAAGTGCAGATTGGTTCAGAAGAGCTGCGTGAATAACGGACCGTCGAACCATTTTGCTCAGATGCGGCCAGTGATTGACTTTGGAGTCGCATCTGAAAACAGACCTCGGTTCACACACTCAGGTTGTTTTTTGTATTGATGTCCAATCGGGAGGGTTACATCGACAGCCAGAGACGTGGAATTAGGCGACATATGGTGTGCTGGTAAGCTCCCGTTTCCGGAAGGATTTAGACCCGCGAGGACCGATTAGACCAAGGGGTGACCAAGCCTGGTGATAAATGAGGCTGGGCCGTCCTCCCAGACGATAAGAGAAGGAGCGGAACCCTATGTTATTGGGGATTGGCTAGGGCTGGGCTGATCTCATCATACCATCGAAGTAGAAAACCGCACGCTATCACCGGGTATGGGAAGGTCAAATCGGGCACACCCCAGGATGCGTCCGACGCCTTCGAAGGACGCGTACTCGGCCCGCGCCCAACGGGTTCGGTATGGATGTGCACATTGTGACTGATTGAAACTTCGCCAGCCCATGGTCGACGATGGGGGGAGCGCGGCCAGCGTTTGTGGACTATCTGTTTTGGCTAACTCTTTTTGTCATGCCCTCGGTTTGAAGACGCATCCTCGCACCAGAATCCGGCCTCACCTTTTCTTTCGCGTTTAGTGTAGTCCCGGCGGTTTGGGCCGTACGCCCAACGCGAATCCCAGCCTATAGGGCTGAATCTAGTCGGCGCTTGCGCCAGTAGAGTCTCTCGGATCTGATGACAGCCGAGTGAGCCGAAGTAATGTCAATTAGCATTAACACCAACAAATATCCCGCCCCTCGGAACCGTGCGGGGAGATACCTAACGGTACATTTAACCAGACAACGTGGGGCAGGAAGGTTTTATGTTGATGAGATGAATCTGAGAAAAACACACTCTTAGACACAGCGAGGAATAAGGGCGGATATTACGAAAAACCGTGCATGGAACCTCGAGTTGCTTTACCATGAAATCAATGTCGTAGTATATGGGCAGAGGAATCCCGTCACATGGGTGGTTGGATATATCAGCCGCTTTCGGGACGGCCGGCAGAACCGATATGAAATTCACCCGGATCTCCTATGCGCCACCCTCCTCAAAGAGGACACGCTATCAAGGACCTGATGGAATTACTGATCTTACCGGATTGTAAATAGCCACAGGGTATTTTTTCATGGTTCACCTGAATTGACATTTTGGTGGTCGACTACGTCTTGACATGTGATATTGAAGTCGTGATAATAAAGTCGCATATTATGTACCACGGAAAATTGCTCGAAGATGGTTACCCATGGGAGAAGGTTCGCATGTATGCACTTGACTTACACCTTTGAGAGGACAGCGAGAACTTTCGCCGCGAAACGACGGAAAAGAAGGAGCGGTGGGAAATGAGCGGAGGGCATAACACTCCTCACCCCTATCAGGGACGAAAGGTCGCTCTTGCCACCAAACATCAGAAAGAGCAGGTGCTAGGGCCCCCATTACGAGCCGCTGTGGGTCTCGAGATGTGTGTGCCTGACGATCTGGATACCGATCTTCTCGGAACGTTCAGCGGCGAGGTTGACCGTCATGGCACTCCACGGGAAGTGGCCCTGCGTAAGGCGCGTCTGGGAATGAATGCAGCTGGGCTGACTTTAGGCCTGGCGAGCGAAGGCAGCTTCGGGCCTCACCCTCAGTTGCTGTTGGTTCCCGCCGATCACGAGCTTCTCGCATTCGTCGACGATGAGGGAGGCATTGAGGTTGTGGAACAGATTCTTAGCTCCAAGACGAACTTTGCCCACGATGCGGCCAAAACGGTGGATGATTTGAAGGAGTTCTTCGTAAGGGCGCGTTTTCCTTCACACGGGTTGATCGTCCGACCGAATTCCGGACTGCAACCGGGGCTCTTGTTCAAGGGGATTACGAAGTTTGACGCGCTAAAGGAAGCCTTGGAACAATGCGCCTCTGCCTCGGCGGATGGTCTTGCGCATGTGGAGACGGACATGCGCGCACATATGAATCCGACCCGACGGCAAGTGCTTCGTGAAGTCGCGACGGGTCTCGGCCGCCGGCTTGCAACCCTTTGTCCAGAATGCGGGGCGCCGGGGTGGGGATTGGTTGACGTGGTCAGAGGTCTGCCATGTGAATGGTGTGGCGGCGAAACCGACTTTGTGTGCACGGAGATCCATGGCTGTCCGCGTTGCAAGAACCGTGAAAGCTATCCTCGGAGCGACGGCCTGCGTGTCGCTTCTCCCGGCAATTGCCCCTGGTGCAACCCATAGGGTCTACACGCCCAGCGCTAGTTCCTCGCAGCTGACCGAACCCTCGTTGCGTCGATAGGCTCTTTGTGCCGGCATCGGATGAGACAGGTGTTAGCGCTAATTCTTTTTGCGCCACAATGCCGAGCGGCACCCCTTCGCGCATCATGGCCAGCGCGCTATGGACGATCAGCCCTTGAAGGCAGCGGTCTCGCGTCGCCTCCTGATGCGGTGGTAATAGGGCCGCGGGGTCCACCCGATCATTATCGAAAAAGCGATAGCTCGCCTTCAACCCGGCGGCATCCCCCTGAATCGCGTCGGGCCAGCACCCTTCAGGGTGCTGGCTCAGCGCATTCACAATCTGCATTTCTTTTTTGGGGCGCATGACGAGCAATGGTGGCGGATCGCGTACCGCCGTGATACGCGGTAGGAAGGATTCGCGAGCAGGGGGTGAAATCCTACGACTCGTCCTTCACGAGTCTTTGCCGATTTTTCATGGGTCACACCTGCATTACAACTCATACATTATGATCAATCAACCGGCCTAATCTCTTGGGGAAGTGTTCATCGGCCCGTGACAAATTGGGCTTCTTCTAAGGGATGAGTCAAATACGGAAAGACACTCACCAATTGGAAAAAGATGTGGGTAATGGGTCTTCACACCGGGCTCGCCGTCGCTTTTACGGCCCAGAAATCCGCCGAGTTTGGCCATCGCCCGGACTGCATCGCGGAGCGTCAAGGGGTGCCCGGCCGGATCCTTTTGGGTGGTGGCGAGACGCTCCAAGACGGCGATTTCGGCGGGAGAGAACGCCACCGTCGGCGACTGATTTGGATCGACCCGCACCAGGTAGGTCATCCCCAGGAGCCGCCATGCGACAATGGAATACCGCGTGATCGCCCGTTCCAGCCGCTCACGGGTTTCTCATGGAAGGTCTTCGACATGACTCCCTCCGGTTTTCCACGTGAAATGCAAGCGTTCAATCCGCCAGCGAGAGCGATACCAGGTCACGATGCGCTCGGCGTCTGCTGCCGTGGTCACCGCCAACGTGGTGACGAGTAACCATTCAATAGGCTCTATCCCGTCGGGTGGCGCGATTTCTCGCGCCAAGACCACCGTCAGGGGAGGGGCCGAGGGCGTGGTGGCGGAACGATGGGCCGGCCGCGCCATCTGCACCACGGTCGTCCG
>JAJZZP010000173.1 GCA_021797515.1 Bacillota bacterium
TTAGACACCTTAACATCCATTCAAGAAGTCCTCTATCACTATGCCCCCGACAGCCTTCAGGAGTCATACGTCACGCTCACCGCCCGCACTCCGCGCCAACAACAACTCCTCGACCTATTGGAAATTCAGGTAACTTTTGCCAAATAAGTGTATAATACAGGCGAACCGCTGAAACCCCTTGCAGCGCAAGGGGTTTCAGCATTTGCGGCACGCTAACTAGGAAACTTCCGCTAGTCCTATGAACGGTATCGAGAGCCTCGAATTATCTCATACAATCGGCACGAGTCACGACCGGATAGAGGAGTTGGAAAGACAGAACTGGGCGTTGCCAGAGAAAGTGCGCATTGGTCACGGGGTCGATAACACGGATGAATTTTCTGTCAATTTTGCAATTTAGTTGTTGAACTCGCTGTATAGCGATGGGAATAAATGGCAACCACCCTTGACCCCTTCCTTTCGGGGATCAACAATAAGAACCATGGACAGTTGGCATTATCTGAGCAAGTGTTTGAGGGTAATTGTAGGGTTATGCTTTGAAGGCCGATTAACGCTGTCCTGTGCGATGCGGCGGTGCCTGTGGTCTACGGAAAGCAGGGGGATCGATGCCTGATAAACATGACATGCAGCAATGGCGGACATTAGCCAGACAGGTGTCCTACGGTGGGTAATATTACGGTGTATGCCCAATACATTTCTCGCCGTCCCAGTCTTTTTGTCCGCACTATTGATGTTCGTCACCCGCGTGCCCAAATGCTGTTTTTGCATGCGTCTGCCGTTCACTCGGACTTCTATTTGCCTATGGCTATTCAGCTAGCCGAGCTAGGTATTCGGGTTTGGTTGCCGGATCTCCGGGGGCATGGCCGTTCGGAGGGCCGTAGAGGACATGTTCGCCACTTTGATACATATCGTGATGATTTGGTACGTCTTTGGGATTCCTTCACTTCCTCGGCCGCCGAAGATCTTCCTAGTGTTTTGGGCGGCGAGAGCCTAGGTGGGTTGGTTGCGTTGCTGGCAGCGCAGGGCCTGGTGAATCCTGACGGATTGTTCTTGGTTTCGCCAGCACTGTCACTGCACTTTCAATTATCTCCAACCGCTATGGGGATCTTATGGAGACTGCGATCGGTGTTAGGATGGGTTCGTCCATTAATGCCGCTATCGATGGCTGGGTCTACTCAAAGCCGTGAGGTCTTAGATTTGATTACCCGTGACCCCTTGGTCAACCGCTATTACTCTTTAGGATTTTTATTGAGTTTACTGTATGCTCAGCACTTACTGGTGCATCCTGAGAAACTGCAATGCGCCAGCCTGGCATTATTCAGCCATGACGACCCAATAGTGGATACCCGGCGATCAGCAGAATGCATGGCCAAAGCAGTTCAACATCGCACCGAATTTGTGGACCATACTTTGCATAGCCTCGTGGCTGACGCCCCAGACCGGGTCGTTGCACGCTTTTTGCAGTGGTCTAAGGACCACTTGATTAACATGACATCAGCGAATTTTTAAGATGTGTACCGAGCGATTGAACTATGACGAGTCTATAAAACGCGTTGTTCCGCTAGTGGGCGGAGCGCTAGATTCCCAGGTGTTACGGATCGTTCATCCACGGGGGCAGAGAGTGAATTCTATAATCCAAAGACGACTTTTAGCGATTGGCTGCGCACATGGCTGCTGGATTGAGGTGGCTGAGTACCAAGGACCCAGACATTCCACAAAAATGCAATGGCGTATTAACATCGCATGAGGGTAGCCGTATAAGGTCGAGCGAGTTGTCCATTGTCGTTGTACGGGTTTGGAGAATTTGCACAGAAACAACTCGAACGACCAATTCAGTGGCTGGCTAATTTACCGATTCAAGGGCTTGACGTAATTCTTCTTGGGACGTTATAGACGCTACTTTTAACATCAGTGCGATTAACTGCCGATCATCAAGCACGCTAATGATCTCTAGGAATTCAGGAGCAACTGCAGGAAGTCTTGTCGCGAGAATCGCCTGGACCATGTTGAGTTGTCCTTGTCTCACTCCCTGATTGCGCCCCTGCTCGAGTCCCTGCTCGAGTCCCTGCTCGAGTCCCTGCTCGAGTCCCTGCTTAAGTCCCAGTGCATGGCCTTTTTCCCATCCACGTTCGATGGCTTCACGTTCGAGTTCGCTAATCAGATCATTCATCTGGAGCACCTCCTTCATTAATTTTAGCACGTCAGGATCGACAAATGAAGTCGTTAAACCAACGATTATGGCGGCTGCCAACCTTCCCCGAGACCCTGGCAGGGTGCCAGCTAACTCGGCGGCTATCAGGGCGCGTTCGGATGGTGAACGAGAATCATTCATGAAAGGATAGAACGCTAGATCCAAGATGTCGGCGTCGGTCCATTGAGTTGGTTCTCTTGCGGTGAGCCGCTGCCATACGGTAGGGCCATGCTTGTCTCCGATTACGATGTTTTCGACGGTATATTGCAAGGAACGGAGATTGAGTTCGGTAGGGGCTGATGGCATAGAGGTGAGGTAGATTACCACCGTGCGTATTGGCCTGTGATGGTATAGGGCAAGGGCACTAGCGTAGGCAAGAAATCGATAAAGGTTGTTCTCGATCTGGGACTGAAACTCTAGATGTAACAACTCGCCATTGTCTGTGACAAAGACGCGGTCGAGGAGTCGGTCATGAACTTGCAGTAAGGGCACGTCAGACGGAACGGACGCGATAATCTTCAGATCAGAAAGGCCATACCAGTCGGGCAAGGTGTTTTGGAAGACATCGGCCATCAGTTTTTGAATATGGTCCTTGGCAGTGCGGGATACGGAGTCGTACACGAGAAGTCAGCCTTCTTTCATAAAGACGTATGTTCGCATAAATCGTATCAGGTCGTCTGCCGATGAGTATAGAAAAACTCCGAGTGCTGTCGAACGATTCATCATGATGAACTTTCAAAAAGGGAAATACACGCCCTTCTATTGGATTTGGTTCCCATGAGCGGATGTTTTCGGGGAATATAAGAATCTCCAATTCATGGTAATTCGTGGGTAAATGCCGAAAATTTTCAAGCAGTGCAAGCAGGTTTCGGTCGCGTCAGGAAGTTGAACCCAGAACTCCTTCAGGGTTTTTGGCGGCATAAGCTACCCGTTATTCGAGATTGTTATGGCTCAATCGCTCCGGAGTATTCAGTGTCTTCGGCTTGAGGTTTTGGGGACTTTTCAGCCGCGGGTAGTCGGCGGAAGTGCGCTCCGCGCGACAGAGTTCACCGACGTGAACACACAAGCGAGGATGTCATATTCTTTAATCGGATTAGTTGGATTCGAAGTCCTCTTTCACTGGCACCTGACGTCACACGTAGAGGGCGCAAGCTCTGTCGTCATACCCCTCCTTTCTGGGACATAACATGAAGGGAAGTCCTACGGGTGCGAGGTGGCGTGAATGGAGGAACGGGAACCGAATCGGGTGGCAACCGTCATCACCGGGTTGACCATGTTGCTTTTGACCATCGCATTAATAGTGTTTTCCGAGCATGGGTACCATGCCACGGTTGGGGCCTTAAAACTCTTCTTTGAAGTGGTGTTTCCCTCCTTACTTCCCTTTTTTATCTTATCTGACGTGTTGTTATCTACGGGGATGGTGCATTACTTAGGGGTATACTTCGAGCCTTTGATGCGTCCTTTGTTTAATGTACCCGGTGTCGGGTCGTTTGTATTTACCATGGGGCTGGCAGCCGGTTACCCGATGGATGCGGTGTTGACGGCAAAATTTCGTAAACAAGGCCTTTGCACTAAGATCGAGGGCGAACGGTTGCTGAGCTTTTCCAATAGCGCAGACCCTCTTTTTATCTTTGGTGCAGTTGCCGTAGGTTTATTTGGTCAGCCAGCACTGGGTGCCGTTTTAGCGATGGCCCATTATGCCTCTGTTTTAATGGTAGGACTTACATTTAAATTCTATGGTGTGCGCAAGGACAAACGCCCTGCGAAAACAGAAGGCATTGTACTGCGGGGAATTCATAAACGTGCACTGGATGCTATGATGCGTGGGCGTAAAGAAGATGGCCGACTGCTTGGTAAGGTCGTGAATGATTCTATTGCAGAATCCATGGGGACATTATTTATGATTATGAGTTTTATTGTATTGTTTGCGGTTGTCTTACGCGTTTTGTCGGCAACTGGTTTGATGGTCGTGTTTGCTATGCCGTTTGCCGGACTGTTTCATCTTTTGGGAATCTCCGAGAAATTGGTACCGGCTGCCGTACAAGGCTTCTTCGAAATAGATCTTGGGAGTGCCGCCGCCGCTCATTCCGGAGCCCCGTTGCTCCAATCGTTAATTGTCGTCTCGGGAATTATTGCCTGGTCCGGACTGTCGGTGCATGGGCAGGTGGCGTCTGTACTCGCCGATACGGACATTTCTATGAAGCCATATTTTGTTGCTCGCGCACTTCATGCGGTATATGCCGGATTAATGACGGTTGTCCTCTTTCGGCCGGTGGAAGCGGTTATGGGAGGCATTAGTCTTCCCGCATTTGCTTCCCGTGACTATTTGGTCTCTGTTCCCGCTGCACCTATGATGGTCGATGCATTTCATTTGTCGTTGGTGTTAGTAGGAGTATCGATGGTAGGGCTAGCTTTAGGTGCCGTGCTAGTGGCCATTGTGCGGTTAATTCGCTTGGGGTGGCTCTCCTGGCATTAATTCCTGACCAAAATGCACCGTCCTCTAAAGGCTGCATAGGGTAGCATCCAGGAGGGCGAACAGTGATGCAATCGCTGGGAGTGCTACTTAGTACTATTGCATTAGTGACCGTAGGTCTTAAAATGGCGCAGGATTTAGGACGTTGGCGCATGTACTTGCCTCGGGTGGTTGCCCTAATAGGGATTTTAATATATTTTACCACATCCGAAAACTTTATCGGTGCCACCATATTTTTGCTCGGTGCCGGGTGGACGATCGAGACCTGGTTTGGCAAAAGTTCGTCGAAATGCATTACCAGCGGCTTGGTAGAAATGGTGGAATTATTTGCCTGGCTTTGGATTGCACTGACAATCCGATAGCCATGCGGGGATGCGATTTGTTAATATGAGACTGCAACCAGCAAACGGGAGGGATGGCATGATCATGTTGGATTTGATGCCGTCTCTCGGTGTCGCAGTGTCGCTCCTCGAATCCGCAGAGAATCCCTTGTGGATGCAGAGCCAAGCGTTCTGCAATCAGCACATCTCGCGAAGTTTGGACGCTCTGCGTCCTTTTTTGGAAAATGCCGATGCAGTGGGTCCTCGTTACCCCTATCATATTTATGATGACATCATGATGCGGAGTGATCAGGAGTGGGTGAAGCAGTCGGGACTTCTATTTTCCCTAACTGTTTTGAGCCCAGGGGTTTTACACCGCGAATGGATGAAAACAGCAGGCCATTTTCATAAACCGACACTGCGCATGCGTAACTTGCCGGAAATTGTTGAAGTTGTACGGGGCAGCGGTGTGATGATATTGCAACAGATGCGCACTCCTGATCGGATCGGGGAAATGTCTGCCGTATTGATGGACCGAGGTGATTGGATGATTGTGCCCCCAGGATATGGTCACGTTAGTATTAATACCTCTGAGCAACCGCTGGTATTAGCCCATGTTCGCAGTCGGGCAATCACGCTAGAATATGAGGAAATGGCACGTCATCGAGGGGCTGGATATTGGTTGGGGCCACAAGGGGAGCGGATCAATGTGAACTATCAAGAAGTGCCGCTTCTCAAACATTATCTGGCCAGCGAAATTTTCCCGCGCCCATTTGGCAACGAAGGAATCTATCGTGTCATCCGCCGTCGTCCACAAGCCTTTCAGTTTTTATGGAATCCGGAAATTCCGGTAGGTTTTTAATTGCTGAGCTGATTTTAGGCATCATATCCAATGGCACGGGAGGGGACGGGAAAAGTCCCGGCCCGCTATGGTACTAATGCGACATCATGTACAGGGTAAGGCTTTAACCAGGTGAGAGGATTATTCACGGAGTCCTCAACGCAGACGATGACGGCTCCTTTGCCTAAGATGCGCGCGTAACGCCTCGCCAATTCTTGCTCTATTCCCAAGCGTCGAATGTGGCGCCAAATATCCAAGAAGGGATAGCACGCAAAGTCATGAGAAAGAGGTCCTAACACAATAAGTTGGCCTTCGTTAGGAGAATGAAGTTCTGGCATCAATACAGACACTTTTGCTTGGTTATGTGCTGCAAAAACACAATTGAACACCGCATTGTGATCGCAAAACCAGCCAAATGCACGGGCGATGGTGATCACCTCCACTCGTAGTGTGGCTTATCCTCGCGTTTCTCATAATGGAAAATGCCGCACATATTGTAGGTTCTCTACCAAAAGGGAAGCGAGCCCCAATTTTGGTCGGGGTCCCATAGCTACGCTTTTTGGCAACCGCACTCATGAATAGGGAACTGGGCCTACGCCGTCGAAGGATTTTGACATGTTTTACATTATTTATACGAGAGCCGACGCTATCACTCGCCATAGTCTTGTTCCGTCGTTGGGAAGAATTCCCCAAGGAATCCAATTGTAGGCCCAGTGGGCAGCAATAAGGATGGCAAGCAAGGGGGCATAATGGGGGCCTTCGATAAAGATGGCCGGTACCAGCACCCATTCTGCCCACGATCCGGCGATCAACGTGTAGGCAATAGCCCGGCGGCTTAATTTGGTGGTATCGATGGTGACTCCGATGGCAACAATTCCGCGGATTTTGATTTTCGGCGGAGTCTTGACGCCAACACATTGCGCCATGATGATATGGCCTAATTCATGCACGAGGACGAGACCAATCAGGGACACCGCACTATATAGTAGGGCGTGAATAGTTAAGTCCATGAGAAAACTCCTCCAGTAGTAGCGACTCTCGTCTCAGTGTAGCAAATGTCGGCTGTTTTCCGGCCCGAGTTCTGCAAAAAAATGGCAATTAACATTAGCGCCTATGTCACGATTCTTGGGGTTGGGGCAAATCACTATGACGAGGTGTCAGCGGAGGGATAATCCCAAACCACCGTTCGACATCGTCTACTAATTCACGAACCCAATGACGAAGTGCTACCCATAAACTTTCCAGCGCTGGCAAGGGGTGTGCGCTATGGGTTTTCGGAGTTTGTTTTACAGCTAAAATGGGACGTTTGGCCGTCGGTTTCGCAGGCGGGGCTTGATCTGTATGAAAGGCATAGTGGTATCCAATAAGGATCTGTTTATTCATTTGCGCTAACTGTGCCGCACTTAATTCGGCCGTGGAGTAATACCAGTGGACAGAGATATCCTGGCGAATGCCATCATATAGCGGGACATGCCAGTTGTCTTCCAATGAAGCGAAATACCCGAACTTTCCCCAGGTTGGGTCTGCAACCACCCACCCGACAGACGGCAGGTAAAACTCGACCCACTGATGAAATCCGCCTTGCCCGCCACCGTTGTTAGTAACGTACCCACCGATAAGCCGGGCAGGGACATGATCTGTTCTTAAGAGTGCCACATACAAGTCGGCGAAATCGCTGCAAATGCCCAGATGGGTACTTAGCGTGACCAGCGCACTTCCGGAAGCCTGCAACGTGTAGTTGTAATTAATGTTATGGACAATCCATTCAAAGATGGCGTCGGCCTTTTGATACGGGTTCTCGCTAGGTGTGGTGATCTGCTGATCCAGTGCTACCAGCGGCGGAGCATCGGTATTGACTCCCTCGCTGTATTCCAGCTTAGGATTGGTGTACATTTGATAGATGGCACTTTTCTTGTTGTAGGGGGGATACGATCGAGGCAGCTTATAGCTGACCTCGGACGAATTCGCAACATATTTCAACACAATGGTGTCGGTTTGTCCCGGTTTAATTTCCGGCCAGGAGTAGACTCCAATTAAATTGCCAAATTGATCGTAATGGGTGCTGGATGGCGATATTGAGGAACTTAGCAATGTGACGGTGGAATAGGCAGTTTGTGGCGCTAACAGCACAACGTGGGCATTGACGTCCAATGCCGCCACCGAACTGGTGTTGCGGATGGTTACGGTTTTGGTAAAAGAATAGTAGGCCGGGAGAGTAGTGATCGCATCCGGCGATGCAATACTTGGTTGGGTCAGGGATTTAGCTGAAGCGATAGGTTGAAATAGGACGAGCGAGGCCAAAACTAAAACCCAAATATGCCCATGTCGACGCTTCACCAGGTGTCCTCCCCATACATAGTAGCCATGCGCAAGACGCTTACTGCGCAAAAACACCCCAAAGAGATGCCAAGCGCATCATTCCTGTCTGTCTACAGGTTTAAACGCCGACATCCCTTGAAATGTTTCACGTGGACGCACTGGTCTTAGCGAATTTTTTCCACTTCAGACCGAATGTCCTCCAGTTTCACGTAGCGATCACACGCATTTTCCAATTCGGACGAAATCATTCCTCGGGTGCCGACACCAATGATCTCTTTTCCTCGGGACCGGATAAGTTCCACCGCCCGCTCAAAGTCACCGTCGCCGCTCATTAACACCGCAATATCATACCTGTCGGCGGTGCTGAACATATCGATCACGATTTCAATGTCCAAATTGGCACGGCGAATGACAGCGTTAGAGCTTTGGTCCATGGTTTCCTTGATGGATTTCTCACGAATGGTAAAACCCAAATGACGCAATGCGGTGAGAAAATCTCGCTGCGAATTGTCCGGAGGCACCTGCACTCCGGTGTAATAGAACGCGTTATAGATCTCGCGGCCACGCGTAAAATAGTCGATGACTCGCGCGAAATCGAGATGCCACCCTAAAACACGTTGAGCATAAAACATATTGGCGCCATCAACAAAGATGGCCACCCTCTCACGACGGCAATCCACGATATCCTCCTGTAGCTTTTCTATTGAACCATTCGATGTTCATTTTTGTGTGTGAAAAATACACCGTCTCTATACAGTTTTTAGGTTCCTGTATTAAAGATTTCAGTGTGCTTCTATTGTACCAGGTTTTAGCGGTGGAAACCCGATTCGCGCCGGGGATGGGCAGTGGATGATTCTTCGATTTTATTTCGCGGACGGCCTAGGGAAGAAGGAATTTTGGCCCCTATGACGTATTCTTAACAGGGAATTCTGAGAATGGGCGATGTGCGATTGGAGGAATCAAGGTAATGGCGGCGGAACGTGAACGGGGACTTCCTCTGTATCTGCAATTGAAGCGTATGATTAAAGCACAAATCCAAGACGGACGGCTGGCGCCCGGAGACCGGGTTCCCAGCGAAAGAGAATTGTCCGATCAATTTGGCATGAGCCGGATGACCGCCCGGCAAGCATTGATCGAATTGGTCCGCGAGGGTCTCTTGTACCGGGAACAGGGGCGCGGAACATTTGTTGCTGCACAAAAGGTGAGTCAAGGGTTATTGACGGTGACCTCATTTACCGAAGACATGCACAGCCGAGGCATCGTGCCTAGTTCCGTGGTGCTTAGTTTGACTACTCAGAGTCCGAGTGTGCCGGAACGCGAACGCTTGCGTTTGGATTTGGGGGAACAAATGGTTTGCATTCGCCGTTTGCGTTTGGGAGACGGACGTCCCATGGCATTGGAAGAAGCGTCATTGCCCCAATTTATGGCGGATGGCATTGAGCATTACGACTTGGCGCATGGCTCCTTGTACATATTTTTGAAATCGAGACAGATAGAATTGCACGGTGCCCATCAGACGTTGGAAGCCATTTTAGCTGACGAAGAGCAGGCGACATTGTTGGCAGTACCGCCGGGCGCCCCGCTGCTTTTGCTGGAACGTCTTTCCTATGATCAATTGGGACGTCCCGCTGAGTTTGTCCGGGCAGTGTACCGAGCAGATCGGTATCGATTTTATGTTGAACTGGGCCATTAACGGACTTAAGTTTATGAGTTCTGGTATAGACATCTAGGCAGAATGATGATTTCCAGTTCTATGAGACACTCAATCGTTGGGGACATAGTTTTTGGGTGTGAGAACGAATGGGCATATTGGATACAACGGGATCCAGACGATTTGGCAAGCAAGGCGTATTATGGGGGTAGCGATGAATGACGCACTGGCAAAGACTTTTGCCGCTCACGCATGCGTCTCCATCCAATGGCGATACGAGTGCTGTTGGGGTATCGCTAGAACGAAGAGGTGACACATCGTATGAAATCTGGAGCGAGAGTGGCAGTAATTGGCGGTGGCAGTTCATACACCCCAGAACTGATTGATGGATTTTTAACCCATTACCCCGAGATGCCAGTGGAAAAAATTACGCTGGTGGACATCCCTGACGGTCGGGAAAAAATGCGCATTGTGGCGGAATTGAGCCAACGGATGATCGCCAAATCAGGATTGCCTATTGAAATCGACTATACTCTGCAAAGACAGTTGGCACTACGGGATGCGGACTTTATCTGCAACCAATTCCGGGTTGGAGGGCTAAAGGCGCGGGCGCGCGATGAGAGCATTCCCATGCGGTATGGAGCCATTGGGCAGGAGACCGTGGGCGCCGGTGGGTTTGCCAAGGCGTTGCGTACGATTCCTGTGGCCTTGGAAATTGCCCGGGAATTGGAGGAACTCAACCCTACGGCATGGATTTTGAATTTTACCAATCCGGCCAGCATGGTTACCCAGGCTCTTCTGAATCATTCGTCGATTCGCACCATTGGCCTTTGCAATGTCCCAATCAATGTTCAAATGGCTATTGCCAAGGCGTTCAACGTAGAGCCTCAAGATGTTGGCATGGACTTTTTCGGACTAAACCACCTGTCGTTTGCACGAAAAATTTTTGTACAGGGCAAAGATGTTACAGAGGCAGTTCTGAATGCTCAGAGTGGCGAAAGTCAAACAATGAACAACATTCCGCAAAAGGAATGGGGACATCAAATCATTTCGGCCATCCAGATGCTGCCCAATAGCTATCTGCGCTATTATTGGTTTACCGATGAAATGTTGCGTCACCAACAAGAGGACTTAGATGCTGGTAAAGGAACCCGAGCTATTCAAGTGATGGCACTAGAAGCCGAACTCTTCAAGAAATATCAGGACCCGACTTTAGAGGTCAAGCCACCCGAACTTATGAAACGCGGCGGGGCATACTATAGCGAAGTGGCGGTCTCGGTGATGAGTTCGATTTTTGGCAATCGTCGCCGTGAGATGGTGGTCAATTTGAGAAACGGCCACACGTTGCCTGAGCTGCCGGAAAATGCATCGATTGAGGTATCAGCCATTATTGACGGCCAAGGAGCCCGCCCTATTTACAGTGGACCAATGCCTGCGACGGTGCGGGGGTTGATTCAACAGATCAAGGCTTATGAGGATCTGGCTGTGGCGGCTGCCGTAACCGGAGACCGGGACACGGCTTATGCTGCGTTGCTAAACAACCCGTTGGTACCGTCAGCAGATGCGGCGGAAAAAATTCTTGACGATATACTGAGGGAAAATGCCGCTTATCTACCTCAGTTTGATGTGGGGGAATGAACGATGGCGCCGATTTATCTTGGAGTGGACGGTGGGGGCACCAAAACTTTAGCAGTGTTGGTACATAACGGCACCATTATTGGTCAGGGTCTGAGCGGCTCAGCCAGCCATGAGGCCGATGGGGGGTACCCGAGGGCTTTGGCGACCATCCAGGAGGCATTGGATGCGGCATTCAACCAGGCAGGAGTACCTTGGGATCAAGTGAGCAACGCCGTGTTAGGCATTGCCGGAGCAGACTTTCCCGAGGACTTTGAGGCCCTTCACGAAGGACTTCGGGGATATTTCGGGACGGTACCCTACCGCGTCGTTAATGACGCAGAAGTGGCATTGGTGGGCGGAGCCAGGTCGGGTACCGGTATCGTGGTGATTTGCGGGACCGGCACCAACGTGTGGGGGTTGACGGCTGACGGCCGGTCCCGCCATATTGGGGGCAACGGCTATGAATACGGGGATTGGGGCGGGGGCATCGATTTAGCGCGCGCGGTATTGCACTATGCCTTCCGCAGCTACCAAGCACGCGGCAAAAAAACCAAACTGGAATCAGCGGTGTTAGATGCCTTGGGTTATCACGATTATGACGAATTGACGCGAGCCCTCTACTTACGGATGGAGCCTTATCGATTTTTAACTCTTGCGCCGCTCTGCTTTCGAGTGGCGCGAGAAGGGGACATGGTGGCCCAAGAGATTTTACGCACTATGGGACGCGCTTTAGCCGAAAGTGCAGTAGGTTGCGCCTCGGCATTGGGATTAACGGGAGCGACGATAGAAGTCGTGATGGCAGGATCTGTATGGCTTGGCGACGCACCTCACTTGATAGGCACATTTAAAGACACCTTGGCCGACGCCTTGCCGTTTGCGGATGCGCATTTTCCCGACCTGGCGCCGGTTGCCGGAGCGGCGTTGTTAGCGGCTCAAGATCTTGGGGAAGATCCGATTTTCTGGCGTGACGCCTTGCGTCAATTTCAGGTGATGCGCGATTCCGGTGATTGATGTTGCCCTCTTTAGGGATTACCATAAGCAGTATGAGACAAGTCAACGTAAGAACTCTAGGAATGGCTGTGGGCCTTGTTTGGATACTGGGGGGGTGCGGCTGGTTTTCGGGACCGACCCCATTGACCCGTGAATTGAGCACGAACCAAGTAAAACATGAAATTCTGAGTCGGCTGGCCGGGTGGCAGGCGGTCTCTTGCCAAGTGTCGGAAACGGTCAGTCTGGTGGGGCAACCGGTACAGCACCTTACGCTGTCATTGGACCAGGAAAGTAAGCCTGCGCAATATGTTTTGCACATTAATAACGGGGCTTCGCCGATAGAAATTGTGTCAAATCCGCGGGAAGTTGTGTGGTATCAAAAGGGTGCGCCGTATTATGCGGTAATGCCGCCACTGCCCGCTTCTCACGATAACCTTAGGCTTATGGGGACTGAATTGTCACAATTGGTGGCACAAGGAGATATTACCCGAGTACGTGTGGAACATGGCGGAATTGCTGAATTTGTAGTACGCACTACCTTGCCTGATGGCACCGACGCTACGGTGGGGTTGACATTTGATTTGACGACAAACATGCCCTTGCGGGCCGTGGCCAAATGGGCGGGAGGAACCGTTACCGAAGTGGCTTCGCACTATGTCGTTAACCCGAATTTGCCACAGAGTCTCTTTACCTTTATTCCGCCGAACCATGCCAGTGCTACGGTCGGTCTTCCGCAATCCAGCAGCGTGCTTAACGTTCCCCGAACTCAGGTAGGGTTTTCAGAGCAACTTCCACCGAGTACCACAATGGAAACATTAATGGATGCCAATGTAGGGCAAAGTTCGGGGGGAGCAACGATACTGCTCTTGACCTACCAGGGGCCTAACGGCAATCCGCTGTTGATTACCGAACGGTCAATGCACTCGGGAATCACCATATTTCCTTCGGGGACCGTCACTACAAAAGAAACTGTGGGATCACTGTCGGTGACCCTGGGAACTCTGCCTTCAGGGCAAGAAATGGCCTCGTTTGCGGTTGGCAAAACTTTAGTAGTCCTCGAAGGCGAACCCCAAGACATGACCCCGCTTCTTAACGCATGGGCACAAAACTCGGATATCAGCATTTCACCCAGTAGCCATTCGGCCGGATAGGCCGTCAGTGGTGACGAACCACAAAAGGCGAGCGTGCAATGCAATGTACAGATAACCATGGTACACTATTTTAGAGGATGTGAAATCTGTGGAAGACATCATTGTGACGACAAACGATGGAGCCCGTATCGAGACATACTATCTTTCCCAAGGGACACTAGCGGTCGTGTTGTGCCATGGGAAGGCCTTCAACCGGGACAGCTTTATAGAATACGGTCAAACCTTGGCTAATGCCGGGTATAGCGTGGCCATCCCGAATTTTCGCGGGTATGGCCAATCTACGGTAGGATCTTTGGGATCCGATGCGATAGAGGAAGATGTTGCAGCAGTGACGTTGGAGTTAGTGCATAAGGGGCACAAAGTGGTGGCACTTGGGGCTTCCCGAGGTGGCGGGGCCGTGCTTCGAGCCGTATCAGCCAGTCCTTCTCGATATCTCGGGATAGTAACGTGGTCTACGGTTTCGGTGGATGAATCGATAGCGAGATCTTTGGGAACCATTCGCAAATTGTTCATTGTTAGTGCACGGGAAATGATGCATGATCAGACGGCATTCGTGTATCAACATGCTCCGGAGCCCAAAATCTTAAAAGAAATCCCAGGCTCCCGACATGCGCAAAATATATGGAATGGTCCCGAGCGTGAGCTCATAGAAAGTGTGGTTTTTGAATTTCTCAAGACCATACCTATCTACCCGGTGTCGTCGCTCTAATCCCTATCTTTATCAATAGCTTGGTTCACCATAGGCCTTTTTGCCAGACTTGACGACTGGGACTAGCAAGTGCGGGTGAAGGATTATCAGAGTGCTAATATATTGGGTAAAATATTTGGCTACATGCGATACTTGGCACGGAGGTTGAGGGAGGGCGAAGCCATGATACGGGGAGGGTGGGGCTTTGCGTCCGGAACCTTTGGAGAATTAGTCCAGGGAGAGTTAGATAACGTACCGTTTCTCATCACACTACCCATCCGGTGGGGAACCCGGGCATTTTTCATACCCCGATCACAACCTGGTGTTGATGTTTATCCACTCCACCGAAAAAAGGCGCAAAAGGCGGCACAAATGGTGCTGAGCCATTTTAGCTATGGGGGCGGCGGGCTTCTCAGTGTTTCCTCGGTGATACCGATTGGTAAGGGGTTGGCTTCAAGTTCAGCCGACATTGTGGCTAGTATGCGCGCGGTTTTGGCTGCGTTGGGCAAAGATCTGCCGACCAAGCGACTGGCTGGATTGGCAGCGCGAATTGAGCCATCAGATGGTGTCATGTATAACGGCGTGGTGGTCTTTAACCCACGGCAGGGCATGGTGATTGAACGCTGGGGATCAATGCCGGCAGGGTTGGTAGTCGGGCTGGTGGGTCGTGGTCGGGTAAACACTGAAGCGCACCATCGGGAACGAAAGCCGTATAGCGCGGACCACCAAAAAAAATTGGCTCGTGCCTTGGAAGTGGCCCGCCTTGGAGTCCGATCCAGAGACTTTTCCCTCATTGGACAGGCTGGACGCCTGTCAGCTGAGGTTCAGTTGGACCGGGATCCTGATGATACTCCCCTGCGGGACTTGATTCGGGAATCGGAACATCGGAACTGGGGCATCGTCATTGCGCATTCGGGAACCGCACGGGGCTTTCTTTTTTCTCCACATCTGGGACACAGCATGGCCTCAGAAGCGGAAAGAGTACTGCGCCGCATAGACAAGGGGTCAGTACATCGGTTTTGGACCCAGTCGCGGCCCCTGGTGCTAAGCGGTTCGGTGATCCAGCAAAGTTTGAGGGAGCGCCAGGAACAACTCTAGGAAGCCCCGAGGCGAAACGGGGCTTCCTGCCATATTATCCAGCCAATCGTTTTAGTACTGGGGTATCGATGAGATATCCTATAGAAATGCCGTACATCAGTAGCGAGACCATAAATAGGAGTGCGGTCGATAAGCCATAGTGCCAGGCAAATACCCCGGGGCTGAGCATCAGACCATGGGAAACTAAAGGACTCAGCATTCCAAACAGAGGCAGTCCGAACAACATTAAAACAGCCCAAAGCAGCAACCCGTAGAGCGCGCCGCGTCCTACCGGGGAAGACTTTACCCGGGGCGCCCAAGATTGATAGGCTCTTGCCAGCAGCACGCCGATACCAAATTCCAACCCATATCCCACCAAGGTTGCAGCCCCTAGGTTCAATGTAATCAGAGTTCCGCCCCATAATGGCAGGTTGAGGCGAGGAGAGCCGACCACAGGAGCAAAGTGGAGAAGTATACTAAAAACCAAGGTGCCTAAGATACCAGCCAAATAGGCACGTCGCCACGGGATATTTTGATGTGTCACCGGGACACCTCCTACTTTTCAAGTGACGTCAACTGACGGAAGATGACAACCGTTAGCTATAGCAATCTACGTCGCAGGACGCTATTTCATGTTAGGAGGACTGGCTTCATTTGCAAAAACCGTTTACCCGGGAAAATTTTCCCGCCAAAGTAGGGCCGTTGTCGTTTTTGGGTTTAGCCTTGATGTCGCAAACGGGCATGTCTTTTGTGCAGCAAGGGCTGATGGTGTTGGGCGTCTTTTTTGCGGCGGCCTATCATCTGAATCTGACAGCTATGGGTCTCATTACCACGGCACTGTCTTTAGGCGTGATGGTGAGCATGGTATTTGTAGGGTTGATGGTCGACCGAATCGGACCTCGGATGGTGTTGTTTTGGGGCACCTTGTTGATGGCCGCGTTTACCGCCGCATTGCTTGTGGTCCATAGCTATGCCAGTTTACTGGCGGTGTTGTTCCTGGTTGGTATGTCCTTGGCGGTAGCGCCGTCTGCCGGCACCAAAGCCGTGTTTTCAGCATTTGCCGGGCGTCCCCGCGGGTTGGTGATGGGGATTCGACAAACCGGGGTGCCGATAGGCGCAGCACTTGCGGCGTTTCTCCTACCCCGCTTAGTTCCGATCTTTGGACTTTCACCGGTGTTTGCCCTGTTCTCCTTGGAGTTGTTGGTTGCTGGATGGGCATTTGTGGCTGTAATGCGGTCATGGCCGACTCGTAGTGGCACTACACTCAAAGGTGGGTTGAACCGGGGTGACCTTAAACGTTTGGCAAAACCCATAGCCGTTGCGTTTTTGATGGTGTCGGGCCAGTACATTCTTTTGACCTATACCATTGCAGATCTTCACCAATCTCATCGAATTTCTCTGGCAGCGGCTGGATTGGTGTTGGCTATGAGCCAAATTGGCGGTGGCATCGGACGTGTCGTGCTCGGGCAGGTAAGTGACAGGTTAGGCGGTCGTCGCGCACCGGTGCTCGCGGTCACCGCCGCCATTGGTGCCGTCACCGCAATGGCCATTGGGTTATTGCCTGGCAATGTATCGTTATTGCTGGTATTTCCCCTTTGGGCCGTGTTTGGATTTGGCGTTGTGGGGTGGAACGCGTTGGCCTTGACTTGGGCTGGTGAATCGGTACCCTCTGCCCATAGCGGATTTGCCATGAGTTTAACGGGTACCATCGTATTCCTGGGATCGTCGATTTTCCCGCCAATTTTTGGCTGGGTCGTTGATACTACACACCAGTTTGCCTACGGCTGGGTAATGTTGGCTGCGGTATTGGTTTTGGCCGCGTTTATCGCTGGGAGGACCAAAACTTCACAGTAAATGCTCCCGAATTGGCTGGGATCTACCATCTCCCACGGAAAAGAAATTAAGCGAAATGCGGGGATTTGATGAGAATAGGCCCTAACTTCTGACAGTATGGGCTATTTTGCTGTGATTTTTTCATCTTCCAAGCAGGAATTGACATATTTGTCGCGAATATAATATGCGGTAGCGTTTTTTGCTGCGGGATGTCGATGGGTACATAGGAAATCGCGAGGTATTCGGGAGCAATTGTTACAGGTGTCGGTTAATGTTAACGTCCATGAGGAGGAACGGAATGCGTCGAAAAGCGTTGTGGGCCCTCGGAGTGGCCACCACCTTAGTTGCTGTGGGTCCAATGGCGTATGCCGCTAGTCTGCAGCAACTGCAACAGGAAGAGGCACAGGCACAACAACAGCTAGCGAATGAGCAAAACGCCTATAACCAAACCCAAAATCAAATCAATCAAACAATGTCGCAAATATCTAGTTTGAACCAGTCATTAGGCGCGGCAGAGTCTCAAGTCGGCAGTACCAGCCAGCAAATTGCGATGACGACGCAGCAATTGAACCAAACCCAAGCACTTTTAAACAGTACCCAGGCACAGCTGACTGCGACGGAAAATCAATTGTCGCATACGGAGGCAACGTATCACCGGACGACCCTGTTGTTGGATCAGACCCAAAAGGAACTTAATAAAGAAGCCCATCTTTTCGCCGGACAGCTTCAACTTATTGAAGAACGGGGCTCAATTGGGTACCTTGATGTAGTATTGGGAGCGCGTTCGTTTTCGGATTTTGTCAGTCGCATGACATTGCTGGGACAAATTGCATCATCAGCTGCCAATGAAGTGCAGGTCATCCACAGCGAGGAGTTGCAACAAGCGCAGGAAAAGCAGGATTTAGCTAAAGAAGCCAACCTGTTGGCAGCCACCCAAGCATCGCTCAATCAACACCAGGCCATGTTGCAGCAAGCGCGGGCTTTGTTTGCCAAAGAGCAGCAGCGTTCCATCTATTTGCATGGACAAGCCATGTTGGAGGCTGAGCAAGTGACCAATAGTCTGCAGCAAAGGCAGAGCCTGGCGAACAAACTGCAATCGCAGAAATCTGCACTGGCACAGGCAATGGCAGCGTTGGGCAGTCAGATTGCGTCGATTGCCAGCCAAATCCAGTCGTTGGTGGGACAATACAATCAAGGATCGTTATCGCGGCGGGAGCTGTTTAACGCGATGCTGCCGTTGGTGCGGCCGATAGCGGCACAATATAATCTTTCCCCTGCACTGGTGATTGCCGTGATTACCGAGGAGTCGGGAGGCAATGCTACGATAGTTAGTTCTGCGGGCGCCGTTGGACTGATGCAGTTGATGCCGGCAACCGCAGTGTACATTTCGCAGTACACCGGGATCAATCCCAGTGACCTCACCAACCCGCAAACTAATTTGATTGCAGGGTGCTGGTACTTGTCTGACATGTTGAGCCTGTTCAACCAAAACCTGTCACTGGCCTTGTCAGCTTATAACGCGGGCCCAGGCAGCGTGAAGAACAATGGCTACCAAGTTGTTCCGAGCACTTGGGGCTATGTGAACAATATTGAGGCGTTGTACCATTTATATAGTCAATGGCTGGCGTCAGGGGCTTGAGGTATCCGATGCTTAAACAAATGGCGGCGAACAAACCCCACGGCAACCAGGGACAAACCGGCCAATCCGAAACTGTCTATGCCATGCCAGACGTAATCAACAAGAAATAGCGCGGCGGAAAAGATAGCCAATGCCGGGCCCAAGTTTTCGCTGGGAAGTGTGATGAGATCGAGTGACCACATCATGATCACTACGGAAGCGATGAGAGCGAGTGTGTGAAAATCGAGAGCCAATCGATGTCCGTGGGCCAAATGGTCGGAAAAAAACAACCACACCCGGATGCCGACACCTAGTCCCAATATTCCCGCCAACCAGGCTAGGGCGGATACAATGTTTCGTGGGCGGTCTGATTTTGTCAGGAGATCCTGCACCACTCCAAAGCAGGTCACACCCAAGGTGGCCACGAGCCCTGGGAAAATGATGGCAAAGCGCCGCCGCCATAAGAGCATCCCCGGCCACACCGGGTCAGAGATATACACGGGCAAATGTGGCCAATATAATCCACATTCAAGCCAAACGACTGCGACAATAAGCCATGGCAATCGCCATGCTTTCATTTGCCTAACCTCCTAGAAAAAAATTCTTTTTTCCTAGGATGCCCACCGAAGAACATTTAAACCGACAGCAGTACTTGAACATAAAGCCCGCGCATTCCCCTTCCCAGGCGAAGCCGCTAATCATTACCCTTAGCCCCATTGCGCTCCAATTTTGGCAGTACAGGGTAGCCTAAAATGACGGCTGCGCGGAGTGACAACTGACCGAATGTCGTGGG
>JAJZZP010000004.1 GCA_021797515.1 Bacillota bacterium
AGGTGATCCCGACCTATGGGAAGCACTGGGGTGACAAACTCCTGGGAACCTTGGATTATGAAAGCGGCGAGATCCTCTGCCGTCACGCGACCCAATATGATGCCGCAGAGTTCCTCAAGTTTCTGCAACAGATCGTCGACCACTATCCCGGAGATCGCATCGTGCTGATTTTAGATAATGCGCGGATTCACCACGCGAAGCTCATTCAGCCGTTCTTAGCGCAGCAGCGCGACACGTTAACGCTGATGTTTTTACCGCCCTATAGCCCCCCAACTCAATCCGATCGAAGGCTTATGGGGCTGGCTGAAATGCTCCGTCATTTACAATGTCTTTTTCAAAACCATCGAGGCAATTATCGCGGCAGTGGACGCGTTCCTCGTCAAAATTAGCCAGGATCCAATGACGATTATCGACCGCCTCTGCGTCCGGATCTAAAGGCGACCATCGCTCAGGCGTTCTCGTCCGACGAAACCGTGGTCGGGCGGTATTGCTCTGTGCGCATAGAGCTAAGTCGGCGCGGCATTCAATGCCCAGAAACTCGAACCCATGGGGCTTAAAATGACACCGTTGGCATTATATGACTATTGCTTTTGTAATTCTTTATGACCGGATATATATAAGGAATATAGAAAACACACTATCAGTTACAGAAGCCGCCAAAATGTTGGGTATTACCGTTAAGACGATGCAACGTTGGGAGCGGGAAGGCAGGCTTGTCCCGATTGGGCGAAGTAGCACGAATCTTAGACGGTACACTGAGGCACAAATTCATGAATTTCTTGGCATTCGTAAGTATGGTGCAGAACAACCAGAGAAACGTCTTGTTGCCTACTGCCGTGTGTCAAGTGCTGCACAGAAACCCGACTTAAAAAACCAACGGCGCATACTGGAAGAATTTGGCGTAGTCAAGGGGCTTGCCAACGTCGAATTCATTGAAAATTAGACAACGCCGTGTCAGTCGTAGATTGGAAGCCGCAAAGAAACAAACAGGCATCGCGGGCGCAATCCCGAAAGGCACACGATTGCCTGAATCCCATAATCGTCGCAAGGCCTCAGCAGCCGTCGCTAAGTTGCATATGCGAATTGCCGACATCAGAAACGATTTCATGCATAAGACGACCACAAGACTGGTGAGCGAAGACCAAACCATTGGGAGTGAGGACTTAAATGTGAGTGGAATGACGAAAAATCACAAGTTGGCACGTGCATTGTCGGACGAAGGGTTTGGCGAATTCCGCAGGCAAATCGAGTACAAGTCACAACTATATGGCACGGTTGTTGTACTGGCAGATCAATTCTATCCTTCTTCAAAGAACTTGTTCTGTTTGTGACTAGAAGTTGCCCAAGTTAGAATTAAAAACGCGAGAATGGGATTGCCCTGAGTGTGGTACACATCATGATCGTGATACAAATGCTGCACGAAACTTAAAACGGCTCGCAACCGAAACTGCGCTACCCGTGGCGAATCAACCAGTAATGGTGGGTACATCGTTAAGAGTAAGTGACACGCTGGCGATGGTGGGGAAGTAACGCTTGTCAGATACGAATAGCGATTTCAAAGGGGTTCGGGCAGGAAAATGAAAGTGTTCACTTTTCCACACTTTATGAATAGCGGAGTTCCGAACCCGAATCACAGCGATATTGATTGGCTATGGGTGCCGAAACTCTCTGCCAGCTATCGCCGCCGGAGAAAAGATTGGCGTAGCGAGGATTAAGTCCGCCAAACTCTTGGAGTAATATAGTATAGCACACCGCCCGTTCACGCGCACCTCATATGCCAGTGGTGACCAATTGGCCAAAGGGACGGTGTTGCGGGGTGCACAGGGCATTTTGGCGTAATCTTTTGAGCGCATTTACCGTAGCAATTTAATCGGGATGGGCATCCGACCACTCGAATTTCTTCCTGGTGAGTCATGGGAAAGCTGTGACGTTCGGGGGGATGAAGAAATTGAGTGGCCGGGTGTTCCGCTATCGGAAGATGGTATGGAGAATCGCGGATCTTGGCTGTTTCGGTCATCACTCCAACGGGCGAGCGTTCTACCCACCCAGTTACGCTGCGTTTGGATATCTACGGTGAATGGAAACGCTCACAAAAAGGCCGGGATGTTTTCTTGGGGTTTGGATACCCTCTTGCCCCTGCAGTAAGTCTAAGGCGCGAAGTGTGCTTTTTGGTGATATTTAGAGAGGACGCGGCATCGGTTCCATTGCGCGGCCGCATCCTCTTTGCAGTTCAGGTGGTCAGATTAATAGGCCAACAATTGGTGCATATCACCTAAAACGGCCTCAAGATCAACATCTTCTCGGGGCTCCAACACGGCGATAATAAAGCGGTTTTCCTTTTCTGCGTGCACTTCAAAGAGTTTGGCAGCCTGTGCGGCCAAAGTGAGGGCCTGGCTCTGCGTGGGGGACCCTTGAAGACGTTCTGTGAGGCTCTGGATTACCGTGTGTTCGTACAGCATCGATTCGATGAGTTTGGTCAAGTTTGCCAGATTCGTGCCAACCCGGTAGACGGTCGATTCCTCCGCGGCGGCGTGGGGGAGCACTTCATTGGTCAAATAGGCTGCTACTGCTTCACGTGCCGACTGCCAGGCTGACTCAGCGGTTTCGAGTTTCTGAGCTAGGTCTTGAAGTTGTTGCGCCATGATGGCATGATGACCGCGCATGGCTTGAGCAATTTCTTGATTAGACATCTAACACTCCTCCTAAAATAGCGTATGTGGTAACATCGCAATTCATCGTATCGCAATCCGGATGAACCTCTGTGACTACGGTCACATGGTATGACGTGTTTTTGGTTATGAGGGGTTGAATAGCTTCGCCCTAAGTGGTGTATTGGTGGTGATCAAACGCTATCGTTCCTGGTCATTGAACGATGCCGGAAATGATTCGACAACCCATTCATGTCTGTTGATCAGGTCTTCGGCAAAGTTAAACATACATAAACGGTTAAGTCAGGGAAGAGTCCCTGAGTGGAGGAAAGTGTACTAAAATGAGGGAAAATCGGGGCACTCGGGGAGGAATGAGTACGGTGACACAAGATTACCTCTACCGGCAGCGATGGCCTCACGGATTTGTCTGCCCCCAGTGTCAGGGCACCCAGTGCTGGAAGGTTCGCCGGTTCGGACGGACCGGCACTTTGTAAGAATGCAGTGCGTGTGGACATCAAGATTCGATCACGGCCGGCACGATTTTTTATCGCACCAAAGTCTCCTTGCGGGTGTGGTTTTTAGCCGTTTACCTGATCGCGGTCGATAAGGGAGGAAAATCGGCGCTCTGGTTATTGCATCATAAGATTCAGTGGGCGATGACCGACCGCAATGCCCAGTACCAGTTGGGCGGATTGGTGGAGCTCGACGACGCCTATTTTGGCGGCGTCAGTCATGGTGCGGGAAAACGGGGCCGCGGATTGCAGAACGCTTGCTTCTGGCTTGCCTAGGCAGCCAGCCGCATCCGAACGTGACCTAACGCGGGCGACCCCGTACCCTAGGTTAACACTTCCCCAGACTAAATCCCCTCCCAGCACGGACGGCCCCCCAGGGAGCAGGTAAGTTGTGTCCGCGCAGCTTATCAAAAATACACCAGAGGTCCCATCGTGTCACTAGGTGACACATTTCCACGAAAACGCCTGCGAAATTTGGCCAGTTTCTTGTCCGAGAGATAGGCCTCGGTGGAGCCTGTGCCCTGTAACCTGACTTATCTAGGGATGTATGAAGTTAAATTACGGCAAATCGGCCCGACCCTGCATCGTCAGCTACCGGGATGAAATCTGCTGTGTTAACCGGTAGGAGAGTCTAGGCGCGAGACATGCCAAGGGCCGGTCGCGTGCGACCGGTTTCAAAACCCGTATGGGGTGTGATCCGGTGTTCAAACGGGCTCCGTCACTACAGCGATGGGGCCGCATCACGGTTCATAATATTGTCGCAGCACCATCGTAGACCATCGAACCAGCGATGTTCACTCGTCAATGGAATCGCTCAACCATGTGGTTTTCCGGAACTATGCCGAAGTCCTGCTCTGTTGACGGGTCGGTTCGGGACCCCATACTGAGCGAAAGAACCTGAGTTGAATGCGGCGCAACTGGCGTTCGATAACGGGAGGCCATAACTGTCGCGCCGCACCGGCATTCGGGCCGGATTCCTGCCGGGCCTACGGAGCCCAGGAGGGCACTCCCCTCAACGCCCGCAAAAACGCCACAACAACGGAGCGCAATTGCGGGCACACATAGCGTACGTCGGGCAGGGTGCGTGATCCACGCCGACCCGATTTGGTCAATCGGTTGAAGGTGATCGGCGATGCTGACGTTCGATCGAATCTGATCAGAAATGGATAAGTCTATCATGTCATTAACGGGTCTGGTCAGCAGCGTTGTGACATTGACCACGATTTTTAAACAGGGTTAAGCGAATGATAGGGGATAAGGGGCTTGGGTATTCAAGGCCAGACCAAAGAGGCGGATTAAGATGCCAACCTACACGCGGCGTGGGGATTCGGGCAAAACGCAGGTGGTCGGCAGTCCTAGACGGTAAAAGGATGACACCCTACGGAACCGTGGACGAAGCCAGCACTCTCATAGGAGTCGTGGTGAGCTTGATCGCGTCCGATGCGGCTCTAGAAGACATAGTCCGTTCTTAGTGACGTTCAATAAATGCAGTGGGATCTTGGCGCCGACTTGGCTCGAGTGGATGATGACAAGCATCAATACCGTACTCCAGGCAATGGGGCGAGTCAACCGGATCCTCTGATCGACAGCTCTGAAGCATGATGGTTCCATAAGAGGGAAATAGAGGGAGTTGCTGCCCTCTAGGAGAGAGACACCGAGGCCCTGGGCTCGTCAATTCGTGGAGATAGCGGTCTCGCACAGGTGCCGAGTGCGTGACCGATCGGATCGCAGGCAGGGCAAATTCGTGAGGTCGGTTGACCCCGCTGTGTCGTTCCCCGCTGTTGAAGTGAAGGAGGCAGTCCGGGCTGGCGCCCTACCAGATCAGACGTGGTCGATGGGGCCGCGTGCACAGGGCGGCCAGTCGTTCGCGATCCAGGGAAGGACTGGCAATGGTGGTACAGATCCAGTGGATGGTGCCTGGAATCGTTTTCTTGAGGACCGTGGGCCACAGGGTGGTCTGATGTAAGGCCAACACTGGCAATAAATGCGCAAGGCGCATGAGCGCTGGGAACCCTGGAATCCCCTGCCAATCCCGAGAATACAGATGGGGGTAATGGTCACCCCAGTTCTTTTCCCCGAGAATCGGTTCCTCAATGTCCCACCGATGCCGCGCCATGCGGTGGCACCGGGTCACGATGGCGCCCTTCGAGAAGGGGCGGGCCGAGACCCACGCCCAGGTACTGTGATGCACGCCGTGGGCATCGGTCCAGGTTTCTTCGCAGACAGCATAATGCACCACCGTGCGACCGAGCCGCCCGGTCTCGGGATCGTCCCATTCGTACTCCAGCTGGTTGACCCACCAAAAGTGTTGGGTGCGGTTGCCCCAGACGGTGTCGTAGACATTCTTCGGTTCCGCAGCATGCAGCCGCCGCGCGTCGGCCTGGAAGGCTTTGAGGTTGCCGGATTGGAGCACCATCAGAAAATCCCCACGCTGGGTCCGCAAGAATCGAACTAACGGACCATTGGGGTAGAGTCCATCGGCCAAGATGGCGATCTTCAATGGGGGGAATGCCGCCTTCAGGCGGCGGGCCCACCGATAAAACGCTTGGAGTTCCGAGTCCTGCTTGGTCTCGGGCGCGGCGTCGACGGGATTTTCGCAGAACTCCGCCATGAGGGGAATCGTGATCCCCTGCGGGCAGACCAAGACCGCTTCCACCACGTACGCTTGATAGACGGTGTCCCCCGTTTTCGTCTGTTGGGTCAGGGCCTCTTGGGCCCACGGGTAGGCCGCGCTCCACTTGAGCGTACCATCCACCGCAACCAGGTAGTGCTGTTGCCATCCAATGGGCGAGCCGTCGGTTGCGGAGCAACCGTTTCACGGTATCCAATAAGATCGATTCCAGGTGCTCTGCCGGCAACCGTTCGAGCACTCGGGCGACCGTATCCCTATGCGGAATCGTGTCGAGTTCGGGAAATGCGGCCTGCAGCGTTTCCCACACGGTGGGCTGGGTGAGCTCCCGATTGCCGGCACGCCGGGAGGCGCACTGCCACAAAAACAGCATCACGCCATACACGAGTACCACGGTCAGCTTATGCTGAATCTTTCCGGGCTGGCGCGGATCGGGCAGCTGAGCGAAGCGTTCGATCCACCCAGGGAGCCACGTGTAGAGCGTCTCGAACCACGCCTCCGTATCGCCTTGCCGCGCTTCCAGTTCCTCGGCACTGGAGGCATAGGCACTTTTGGTATTGGGGTACGTGTTCGGATGGAATTCCTCGGGGTTTGCCATGGCGATGCCCTCCTGCGTGCGACCAGCGCTCGGAACTCGCTGCCGATCGTTGAGATCTTGACGAATTCATGAGGGCACACTGGTTCGGGAATATCCAGTCCCTTTTGCGATAAATTTTTTTGCCCGGTAGCGCGATCGTCTATGGTGTCACGGTTTCAATCTTCGTGCTTCAGAGCTGGCTGATCGATTACTATCAAGCCGAGCTTCCATGCGGGGCATTGTTGCGTTTGGCCTGCACCGTGGTGTGGAGAGACGATTGTGAAGTTGTCCACCTTCAACGGATGGAAACAATCCACCCAGGACCTGTTGTTTGTGCTGAGCCGTGTGGAGTTAACCATCGAGCCGGCGTGCTTGAGGCGTAGCATGAGCATAGTGCGCGGGTATTTCATTAATAATGGATCTGGCGCCGACCGCGCATGTACTTTAACGCGCGATCTGTTCGTGCCGTAAGAGGAGCCCAGTTTTGATGATGTCGTGACTACCGGGGTTTTATACTTTACCTATCGATCTAGTGGGAAATTGTGGCGGCGTCGAACTTGGTGGGATGGTGACCGAGTACCGGAGATACTTGGGTGCTAAATAACGCAGTCAGTGTGATCCTCATCACGATGTGCCGTGGTCAGGGCGGCTACACTCGTTGTTGGTACAAATCCAAAATCACTCGGGAGGTATCATGATGGCTGATCCTGTCATTATCATCAATGCCCCGCTCTTGCCGCCGCCTGTCAAGCACCAGACGATTCTAGCAACATTTGACGCTCTTCCACAAGGATTTTCGGCGTTATTGATCAACGACCATGACCCGAAGCCGTTGCTCTATCAGCTGGACGCGGAGCAGCCGGGAGTTTTCGCCGTGGAGTATCAGGAGTCGGGTCCTTCACGTTTTACGATTCTCTTAACACGGAATTAGAGTATCGGGAACACCCCAGTTAATCTTGTTGGGAAAGAAGCTGGCAAATAGATTTGGCTGTCTGTTTCGGTGATCATCAGTTCCTTCCGTATAGGTCAGGACAGACCGTCGAGGTTTGGATCTGAACGTCTCTTTTGTGATGGGAACGGACTTAAATGGTCGGTGCCGGGCTCAGTGAGTCGGCCATCGACCATTTGGTGTGCCCTGTTGATGCATCACGTGCCGTGTGAGTGTCCATGGCTCCGCTGGGGGGCATGGTTGTCGGAGCACGGTTAATTTTTGGCGGAATCTTTATCGATCTCCTGTCATGGCTGCTATTTGGCCAAGTCTGGACGATAGGTGCCGGGTTCGGTATGCATGCTAATTGCCCAACGATTCCATGCGTTGATGGTGACAATGGCTGATGTCAACCCGGTAATTTCCCGGTCCGTAAAGTTTTCTTTCAAATCCTGATACAAGGGGTCGGGCACTCCCTCGGCAATGCGCGTCAAGGCTTCTGCCCACGCTAAGGCCGAACGCTCTTCTGGAGTGAAAAAGGGGGTTTCTCGCCATGCGGATAAAGCGTAGATCCGTTGTTCATTCTCTCCCGCAGCGCGTGCATCCTTCGTATGCATGTCCAAACAATAGGCGCAGCCATTCAGTTGAGACACACGGATCTTCACGAGTTCCAAGAGGTGCGCAGAAAGGCCGACGTGATGGGATACGGCTTCCAGTTGAACCATCGCTTCGCGAGCTTCCGGCAGTACTGCACTCCAGTTAAGGCGCGGCTCGGCTCCTTTGTTACTATGATTTGTCATAGCATTCACTCCCGTGTCGTTTTTTAAAGAGCACCAAAGATCTTGTTTGGCGTCGTCACAGGCACTAAGGAACGGGAGGCAACCCAGAAGAGCCTATACTTTCATGCTGCTGGGGCGCTGAAGGTATGGCCTATCACTCCCCTTACACTGCTCCGAAACTCCTTACCTTGGACCGTGAGACCATTTGTCCGACCCTAGAGGCCATCCTGGGGCATTGTCGCGAAAAAAACTTCTCGACGTGCATCGTGTATTGCCCTACCATATTATATCATGCGCCGACCGCGTTCGTGGTCGGCACGGCAGGGGATCCCTCTGATGGGGGCTCTAGGGTCGCCATCACCCGGTCCAGGTCCTCCGCATCACGCCCAAGGCTTACCGCGCCATCTCGATCCACTCAATGCGGGGCATTCCGCGACGTCGCCGCTATCAGTTAAGCCCCGACCAAAGCTTCGATGATGGCGGGACCGTGGCCGAAACAATGGGCGAGATGCCAGGTCGTCTGGTCTCCTTGTCTAAGAGCAATGCGGTATACGGCGGACTCGTAAAATGGGTGCCTTGGTTACAGGGTGCCAAATCATGGGAACCGCTGTGGTCAGCGCCCGCTCAGCCGCCGTCACCCTTTTCAACCGCACTGGAATCAGGTGCAAAATTGGGCCTTGACCTTCGTCCCGTGGCGACATTGGGATCCATGGCCAAACGGTATCTCGCCGTTGATGTTGAGGGTACCGCATTCATATCGCGGCCTCTTGGGGGGTTCGGCGACAAGTAGCCGTTCAACCCGATCCCCAAGCACGCATTTATTCGTTAGGCTGACGTTACCCAACTGGGATCTTGGGACGGAGTGAGGGTCATCGTCCTCAAGCATTGGTCTGAGGTGACGGAGGCCGTACGCGTGGATGTAGGCAGGGTCCACCGGTATTTTCCGGGGAGCCACGAAGGTGATGGGGGTCTCAGTTGCGGTTACGGCAGATTGAGTGTGGGCTTGTTTAATCGCGACAAGTGCCGGAGCACCGCGCAGTGTTTCGGATACATTTTAGAAGGGTAGGGATGAAGAGATGGATTTAGTCTTCAACGTGAAGGCGGAATGGGCTGGCGTTGGCAAAGAGGGAGAAGGGCAGTTGCAAATTGGCGACCATCGCCTCTCCTACAGCGCGCCCTCCAACATGGGCGGTAAGGGCGTAGGGATCAGCCCCGAAAATTTGTTGTTGGCGGCGGTGACCGCCTGCTACAGTGGGACTCTGATGCGGGTGTTGGGTCAGTCGAATCTCCCCGGGGAATCGATCACCATCCATACGGATGGGATTGTGGAAGGATTTCCCGAGAAAGCCAAGTTTGCCTGCATTACGGTCAATCCTGTCATTCAGGGAGGGGACAGCAGTCGACAGGATGACTATGAACAGGCGGCGCAGGTTGCGCGGGATCGATGCTTCATCGGACGTACAGTGCGTGATTATTTGCATTACACGGTCGGTCGCGTCACGGTGGACTAAGAAATTACCTGGAAAGGAGAGACCTCGAAGGCTGTCAAGGAAGGGGAGATAGTGACCGATCCGTGGCACCTAAAAGAGATTCACCATGGCACTGTCATTCGTGTGTGGTGAAACCCAGCTTGTCGCATGCGAAGACTGGTGATGCGGTGGCAGGATGATGAAACCGTTGAATTCGGGCCCTTGGAGGATTACGGTGAAAAGGGGATCCCATGAGCAAATACTCGTATGTCATTGTTGGCGGAGGGATGGCAGCCCACACGGCCATTCAGGGGATTCGCGAGCATGACCCGGATGGTGATATTTTAGTGATCGGTCGAAAGCGGTTTGCTCCTTACCAGCGGTCGCCGCTGTCGAAGGTGCTATGGCGGAGTATCCGTATAGCCGAATATATACCCTATGAATGACTATGGCGTTTGGCGGGCAGTGTGGCTTACGTCACTCAGAGTCCTGAGGAACTTCTCTTTCGTCGTTTTATAGCAACATTGAAGTGTGAAAGGAGCGGGTCTCATGACCACTATCAAGGAACTGATCGGAAGTCGCATGGTTGGCGCTGGGCAGAAGGCTCCCGGTGAAGTCTTGGATATTCCGACCGGACGGCATGCACTATGGCTCATCGACGGGGAGGCCGAGTGGCTGGCGGAGTCCGCTGCGCCAGCGACAGTGGAACCTGGCGAGGCGGTGCACAAGCTGACGGGACCTGGGACTCTCCAATTTCTCAAGGGCTCCCATTACGCATGGTTTGAAACCTGGGATGAGCTGGGATTTGGACCACGAGCCGTGCTGTATCGCACGTTGATGGAATCACGCAACCGAGGCGTGGGTCAAGCCCTCGCAACCGGCCTTCCCCTAGGTCCTAACCAAATTTGGGTGGATATCGGCACAGGAACCGGTGCGATGGTTCAAGCCCTACAAGAGCAAGCGAAGGGCCAAGGCTCGATATGGATTTTGGGCATTGATCGGGCGTCACGGATGATTGAGGAGGCCTGGCGTCACCCTAGTGGCGACTCCCCGGCATGGTTTGTCGCCCAAGACCTGTTGTCGGTAAATTGGCCCGAAGACACGTTTGACGGCATTACAGCGTTACTCTTTCTTCACTTAGTTGACGACATCGACAGACTTGTGGGTGAAATCTATCGCGCCTTGAAACCAGGCGGCTTATTTGCGTACGCTGTGAGTTCCGACGCCAATCCCTTCGTCCGTATGATTATGCATCAGCTGGCGAGACCGGGAGATTTCTTCAAGCGTGGGCGAAGGGCCATTCTTCAAAGCGTGGTCAATGCCGGATTCGAGGTTGTGCGGTCAGAGAGCTACCGGGATGAAATTATTCTCGATAACTCTGAAGCGATGCGCGAGCTCATTGGGAGCATTGGCGGCCCGGCAAGCCGAGGGGTGCGAGCGGATATCACTCCGCCGCGGTCCATCGAACGGATATTTGATCTCGTCTGGGTCCAAAGGCCGCGCATCCCGGAGAAAGTTGTAACTGCTTCAATAATTGCCCCTAAAGCATTATAATTTTTGATATGTCATCTTTAAGTGAACAGCGTATGGATGATCCATTTGGGCGCATCGGCAAAGCGGCCAAGATGATCGGGATGAGCATTGAGGGCTTGCGCGAGTGGGAATCCGCAGGGATTCTGGTCCCGATTTGCACCGTGGCTAATCAGCGACGTTACCGCGTGGCGGACTGACACGCCCCCTGTGGTCAGGGATACCCGGTACGGGATATTTCAAGGCCCTGTCTCCTCGCTAGATGTTACCGCGGAGGCTCCCTCGACTTACCGCAGTTTGCTGCTGGGATTGGCCGCTCAGAGCGCATTGATGTGGCTGTGTGGGCTCGGGAAGGCTACTCCCATTGGCGGTATCCGCAAGGTAGAGCGTCCTCGGAGAGCAATCATACGGGCAGCAACGCTGAGAAAGACACGCGGTTTTCTTGCCAATAACGATTTTCCTTGTAATTGGTCAGAAAAAGCTAAGGATGATGAATGGATAAGTTTTAAAAAATGTGTAAACCTCATTTCCGGATATGAAGAAAGCCATGATCTAACGGGACCGATCACGGTGCGTCCGCCGATATCACGAGACATCCCAACATCCCAAACGATTTCCGCATAGTACTACGGGGTTTCCGGTGGGTCAACCCCAACGTTCCAGTAAGCGATCGATATTATGCCTGGCTCCGGTAAAGGCTCACAGTGCTTGATAGGTGTCAAATTCGAAGAACATCGTTATACTGAGGTCAACCTGGAGGAAGGTTCTTGCGGATCGGTCAATAATGTTGCGACGTGAACTCATGAGGCCGACTTCCAGCACCTTTTCCTCAGGGTTGTTGACGGCTATGGTTTAAGAAGAGTGGAATGCAATGGGGGAGGGAAATTTTGACAGAAAAAGACAACCTAAAGAAGCATCGTGCTGTGATGGTTACCCCTGGGAAAGCCGACAGCGAACAATTAACAGACGTTGCAAGTGTGGACCCGGCCGCCGGGCAAGTACGGCTAAAGATTTTGGAAGTCGGGATCTGTGGTACCGATGTTGAGATTGCTAAAGGATTTTATGGAGAGTCACCCAAGGACCACCTGCGGCTGATTCCTGGCCATGAATCTTTGGCGGCGATTGAATCCCTTGGTTCCGGGGTGAACCATCTTGCTGAAGGACAACTGGTGGTTCCGATTGTTCGCAGGCCATGTTTGGAGGGCTGCGCGGCATGCGTTAATGGCCGATGGGATTTGTGTTTATCTGGGAACTACCGCGAGCATGGAATTAAGGCATTAGATGGATTTCTGCAAGAATACACGGTCGTCGACGCTGATGCGGTGATTCCAGTATCACCTAGCCTCCGGTCGGTCGCGGTATTGGTGGAACCTCTGACTATCGTAGAAAAGGCAATGGAAGAAGCGAAAGCGGCGTACCCCAATCGATGGAGCCCTGCACAAACGGCGTTAGTTACTGGAGCAGGACCTGTAGGCATGTTAGCAGCGTTGTTGCTTCAGCAACATGGTATGGAGGTAACGATTCTAGATCAACGGCCCGTAGACTCACCTAAAGCCCAATTGGCCGGGGCTGCTGGTATTCGGTATATCGATGACCGCAACACGCCCATAGAAAAGATGTCCCCGCCGGGTGGCTATCATTGGATTATTGAGGCAACCGGGTACTCTCCCTTATTGTTTAGGGCCGCTAACTTGTTATCACGAAATGGAGTGTTAGTGCTCACGGGTGTGACCAGCGGTCACCATGCAGTGACGGTAGATAGCGACCGGGTGAATTCGACTTTGGTATTGGAAAACCAGACGATAGTAGGTTCGGTTAACGCTGCCCGGCACCACTACTTGGCTGCTGCAGCCGATTTACTGGATTGGGCCGATCGATGGCCGGGTTTGACGCAACAGCTGATTACCGCTGAGTATCCGCTAGACCAGTTCGCGCAGGCCTACCAAAAATCTTCCGATGGGATTAAGAGTGTAGTGGTGATGGACAAAGGAGGACAAGAATGACAGCGTTTTATGGATTTCTATCTAACGGCCATACCGCGGCATTGGTAAGCCCTAAAGGTTCGATCGATTGGCTGGCATTTCCCCGGTTCGACAGCCCCGCGGTATGTGCCCGGATTTTGGGAACGGACGATAATGGGTATTTTTGCGTAGTTCCCGAAACCGGCGGCGATGTGTCTCAAAAATATTTAGACAACACCAACATTCTCACGACGCGTTGGGAATCTCCTAATGGGCGTGCTGTGCTTCATGATTTCCTAGCAATAGGCCGACCTCAATTGCGTCGATTGATTAAGACAGAGGTGCCAATGACGGTCAATTTCGCACCGAGGTTTCAATATGGGATGATCCGCCCATCATCTAATGCGGTTCGTGCTGGGGCGATTTTTCGGAATCCTTTAAGCCGGGAAGCTCTGATTTTTGTAGTTAACGGCGTGCCTCGATTATCATCGGACAAGATTAGTGCAGATGTTAGTATAGGACAATGGCATCTGCCCCCAGGGCATTATGAACTCGTTGTGGAATATATTGCCGATGACCAAAATAAATTGGTGGAAGCGGCCGACGTTATACGCCAGCAGGCACTCATACTGGAAGACGATATGGAACATGACACGATAAATTCATCGATGACCGAAACCATTGAGTTTTGGCACCATCGGTTGAACCAACTGCCCTTGTATCAGGGACTGCATTCGAGAGCTTATCTGCGGTCGTTATTGGTTCTATATGGCCTCACCTATACGACTAATGGAGCGATCATAGCAGCGCCTACTACGTCGCTTCCCGAAACCATTGGCGAGACAAGGCAGTGGGATTATCGATACGCATGGGTCAGAGATGGTTCGTATGCGGCCGAAGCGATTTTAGAGGCCGGAGACCATGTAGGATCCCGTCGTTTTCTTGAGTTTCTTCTGAATTGTATCGATCTCCAAGGAAAACCGTTTCAATCTCCTTTCTTTCATGTTGATGGCACACTAATCCACGGGGAACACGATCTCGACTGGTTGCCTGGATTTCAAGGGTCGATACCTTGTCGAGAGGGAAATGGTGCCACCCGTCAATTGCAATTGGACATTGAGGGAGATTTTCTCTGGACCGTATGGCGATATTATCAGCGTACCCAGGATAAGGATTTTGTTGGGTACTATTGGCCTACATTGAAAGTGACCATTGAATGGGTTAATAAAAATTGGCATCAAAAAGATGCCAGCCTTTGGGAGTTTCGCAACCAGGATGCCTACTATACTCATTCTCAAGTTATGTGTTGGGTGGCCTTAAATTATGGCTCCCGATTAGCTGAGATTGTTCATGACTCGGTCGCGGAGAAATGGCGCACTACGGCCGAAAAAATTCGCCAGACAATCGAACACGATGGCTTCAACTCGAAAGCAGGCCATTATGTGCAGTCGTATGGTGGTGAAGCGGTTGATGCAGCGTTGTTGGTGATGCCACTTTACGATTACTGCTCGGCTAATGATCCGCGTTTTGTGGCGACGGTACGAAAAATCGAAGAAGTGTTGGTGAAAGACTGTTGGGTTTATCGATATGCCAGCGACATGTTAGGCGCTGCCACCCATCCTTTTGTGTTGGCGAGTTTCTGGTTGGCTCGTATTTACATACGGCAGGGAAGACTGGCGGAGAGTCAAGCGATATTAGAGGGGATTCTTAACAAACGAACAGTTTTAGGTTTATTGGGCGAGCATGCCGACCAAAAAACCAGTGAGCCGCGGGGAAATTTCCCTCAAGGGTTTTCCCATTTGGGTTTGGTTATGACGCTCCTGGAGTTTTCCCAGGCTGTCTCCACAGTGGAATCAACCGTGGCGAGATAGAAAAGCCTGTCATTGAGAGTTCCTGCGGCTCAACATCACTACCGCTTTTGGGGTAATTCCCGCACCTGGGACCGCCGTATATGGTACTTTGGTTTAGTAGACAGATGCTGACGAAGCATGAGTAAATAGGAACGAAGACCATCGTTGGCAATGTGCCAACGAGACTTGCTGTCGAGGATTTTTGCTGGGTGTAGATGCGGGGAAAACCGTCGAGAGCAAAATGTAAGGACATCGGAGGTTGTACACGGTGAACAAGCGCAACGTGTGGATGAGTAGTATCGGACTAAGTATTCTATTGTCGGGTTGCGGGATCGCTCATGCCTCAGTGGTGACTGTGCCGACAAGTTGGCCGACGATGTCGGCCACGTTGGCGGGGAAGTCCGTTACGGTTCGCATGCCTCAGTCTTGGTCACGGTACCGTTGGACCCGACAAACGGGAGAGGTAGTGTTCACTAAATCCGACAATATGGCTGCGGTACCTAATGTGACGGTCAATTATGAGGCTTTTCCCCAGACAGCAGGGATTTCTTCGTTTCGTTTGAACGGTCAATATGTGCTGTCCGAGGGTGGAGGGTATCATGACCTATGGGGGATCCAAGTGACGGTGCCAAATACTGCGGCGGATCGCTCGTTGGCTCATGAGATTATCTCCACCTGGCAGGTTGGCAATCGCTAAGAAGAATTAATTATCACGGTTCAATGGTCCCCTCTAGGAATAGCTCTTGGAGGGGACTTTGTTATTGTGGGTAGGATTGGTGACAAACATGTTCCTCGACCTTGATCGAGGAACATCTACTCTGACATAATGATAAAGACCCTATAGACGTTAGATCTGGGCAGAGGCTTCCCAGGGCATCGTGGGGTTCATCCAACCTTCCAATTTGTACAGAAAACAGGAAAAAATCCATATATTTGTACAAAGGAACACGAGTGCCCGTTGGATAAGTTACGCTTCGAATATCGTTGCAACTTCGGCCGCGCGGTGTGTCATTAAAAAGGAGGGTGTTTGTGAAAGAAAACCAGCGATATCGAGTGGAACGGCATGGGATCGACATTATTCCTCATGATCAGCGCGAGGGGGCACCCCGACAATTGTTCTTTAACTGGGCAGCCGCAAACTTTGCTATGGGGAATCTAGTTATTGGAGGCCTTTTGCCGTTTTTGGGACTCGATTTTTGGCAATGTTTAATAGCGCTCTTAGTGATGGACGCCTTTGTGGTGGTCTTTGCTTTAACTAGCCTTTATGGGCCGCGTTTTGGATCGTCAACCATGACTACTAGCCGGGCTGTATTCGGGTTGCGGGGAAACTTTTTACCCACTTTGCTAACGTGGATTGAGGCGGTCGGGTGGGAAGCGGTTAATACCGTGCTTGGCGTGTTGGTTGTGGTAGTGGTTATAGAAAAATTGGTGCCTGGTATCCCAGGGGGTCTTATTACCGCGATTGCTCTTCTGTTTATGATAGCTGGTACGCTCTTATGGTCATTATTAGGTCATGCGACAATTTTGCATTTGCAGCGCTATACGTCAATCTTGCTGGCCGTCGGTTTTATTGCTATGATCGCTCTTTTGGTGGCCCATGGCATTCTCTTTCGATTTAGCTGGGGTCACCGCGTATCCAGTTTCGCCGCAAACGGCGCCTGGGGTTCGTGGTTGATTGGTTTGATGTTGTTAGTGTCGTCCGCGCCTTACGGATGGAGCAATTTTTCTGCCGAGTATTCCCGGTATTTACCCAATACAACTGCGCCAAAACGAGTGGTCAGTAGTGTGTTCTGGGGTTTTACTATTGTGTCCAATGTTGTGATGCTGGTTGGTATTATGTTGTCTCTTAGTGTGCGTATGGCCAATCCAGTGCAGGATTTGCCGAAGGTACTACCCCCTGCGTTCTTGGTGCCGTTTATGATTATTATTGTGGTGGGTTTGTTTTCCGCTAATGTGTTAAATGCGTACACGTCAGGCCTTGCACTGCAGGCTATTGGAGTGCCGTTGCCGAGACATCAAACGGTGGTCGTAGATATGATTTTGGTTGCTGCCATGGGCTTTTTTGCCCTTTATGTCTATAACTTCGTTTCTGGGTTCGAATCATTTTTAGGGCTAATGATTGTTTGGGTCACCCCATGGACTGCTATTTATGTGGCTGCATATTTTTTGGACCGTGGTCCTTACGTTCCTGCAGATCTTTTCCGCAAGGGAGGGCGCTATTGGTTTCAAGGGGGAACCAACTGGAACGCTATGATTGCGTTTCTAGCCGGAATAGTGGCTGCTCTCTTGTTTGTCAATGATTACCCGCTGTTTGTCGGCCCTTTAACCAGTTGGGTTGGCGGGGGAGATTTTAGTTTGGTGGCGGGAACAGTGGTAAGTCTAGGTATTTATGTTCCATTAGCTTTAAGGGAAAGACGATCAGTTCCGGGGGTGTATGAGTCCGCTGCTGAAGAGTGACATGCACAAACGAGGGCCAAATTTTTGGTCCTCGTTTTGCTCTTGGGGCAGACCTAAAGCGGCTCAAGATCAAATTTAATTTAGATGGCTTGCGAGCCCGTATTTTGCATCCTGATGCAGACGTAGACGCCGCTCGTTTTTGACTATCCTGAAGGGACGGAGGCTAGCCGTCGCAGTTCAATTTTTAATAGCCGACCCGTCAAACGCTGAACTCTCCGATCACGTGATGTGTTGTGTTTCCTATGCGACAACAGGCGATGGACAGGGGGGCAGCAGTTCTTTGATGCGTTTGGTGGACGGCGTCTCTTTTAACTTCCCATTCGGGCACGGTAACGACACCTCCCACGTGAGCGCATCGTGCCGGGCCACGGCTTGCATGACGCTCCACAGCAAGACCGCCATATAGACCACGTAGACATAGGCCGTGAGTTTCAAAAAGACGGGCGCGATGCTCAACGGGGGTGTTAGGTCTCACGGTATTTGGCCAAAAAAGTTTCGGATTGACTGTCTGAGAGGTCCTGCCATGAACGGCTGCGATGCCGTGGCGACCTGAGTGATCCCCAGTTTTTGGCATAATGCTTCAAATAAACCCGAGGCTCTGCTGATTTTGCCAAGATAAATCTCGCCACGGACGTGGCGGGCGGGTTGTGGATCTGACATCCCCACAGAGAACCGACGGGAGACAGCCGTTTGGCCAGGCTGCCGCCGACCAACCCTGCAGGATTGATCCGGATGAGTGCTATGGGCCATGCGAAGAGGTTAGGTGGGAGCCAAGGCTGTGCCCACGGCGGGGATTTGCTGGTTAAACTGTGGTTGTCGTCGACAAATAGAGCGCCATGATAGCCCTCCGTGAGTGAAGAGCCATAGGCCCAATTGCCATAAGGCATGGGTGCGGGTCTTAGAAGTATTGGCCCGCCAATGGCGGGCCATGTCACGCACTTCGGCATCCCAGCCCGCCACGTTGAGCCAATAATAGGCCCAGGCAAAAACCAGCCAGAGACGATCCCACCGTTGGGCGGTGCCTCGCTTGACGCAATCGAGAGGGAAGCCCGCTCCGGCATCGTTCTTTTGATCTTTGTAGGGTTCCTCACAGGTCAATCGCTGCCCATAAGCCGCCACGATATCGCCCCAAGGACGGTCTGCCAATCCCCCCGAGACTAACAAAAACCACGGATCGCTGCGAACGATGTCGGCATAGACCACCAAGCGTCCGGCATAGGATCCGCCGACAGCCTTCTTGCCATACTGGGTGGGGCCATCCCATTGCAGGGGTCTCCGTCTTCCCAGGAGACTCAGAGGCATCCACTGCGTCCCCCATTGGACCCAGACACTCCCCTTGTTCCGGATAATCCAGTCCCATCCGAGGGCCTCCAAGAAGCGAAAGAAGCGTACCGTGGCGAAACCCCGATCGGCCAGGAGAATGGGATGGCAAGCCGATGGGAGGAGACGAGCAACACGGGTACACAACGCCTCTTCGTAATCCCGCATCCGGTCCTTGAGATCGACCTTGGCCACGGTGGTCCAAGCGACGGGAATGGCGCGCCCATGGGCGCGGACGTTGATACTGAGGATTTGGAACGTCCCGTCCTTGGTCTTCGGATCGGTCCAATCCAAGGTGAGATAGACGGTGCGTGCGGCTCCGATCACGGTCGCTATCAGGTCGCCGCAGGCGACCTCTAAATCGAGACCCATGTTGCCCAAAAACCGATCGACCCGCTTAATCGCGTGCTTGGCCGTTGTGGTGTGGGCCATGGCGAGGCTATGCCCGATTGCCGCGATCCCCAGCAGAGGCTGGCGCATAAGCGCCCAGACGAGAGCGGATAACGTGTTTCGTTGCGATTTGCGCAACTTTCCATGTGCCGTGAAGTATGCTGTGATAGAATTAAGATCAAACAGGGTGGTCCTCCTCGAAGTGGTTTAGTCGTACTGACTTCTTCGATACAAGGGCCATCATTTCCTTTGCGGAATATTCTGTCTATTTTAGATATGAAACTGGGGATGGCTCAGCGGGGGGACCCTGAATCTCCTCTCCGGTGGACGAGTAAAAGCGCAGAAAAATTGGCGGCTGCCCTCCAGGAGAAAGGGCATACCATTAGTGCCGACACGGTGAGGACACTGCTACGCGATGCGGGAT
>JAJZZP010000107.1 GCA_021797515.1 Bacillota bacterium
CGTGCCTGCTCTCCATTGACAGTACAAGACAGGGATGATTTTGTCCAGTAGGGGCGTCTATATTGAAGCGGAAAGGGGGTCAAATCCGGCAACAAATTCGTCAATTATTATCCGCGAGGAGTATAGTATTTCCCCCCGGGATTCATTTCGTTGCCGTTTGGCATAAATCCCGAGCTACTTGGCTGTACACATTCAGCTGTTACCAATTCCTTTGGTCGGGGGTTTTCCCTCATCGTCTGGTTATACTTGCTAATCAAAGGAATTTTGGATGTTAAGGCAAGACCCTGGATCAAAACTAGCCCAGTTATTAGTTAAAAGTTAGGGCGAGCGCCGGGACGATTTGCGGACTGGCCGCGTTGCGGATGTCGTAGCGGTAGGAGAAGGGAAAATAAACTCTACCTTGCTGGTATCGCGGTTCCAACGGAGTCGGGCGCTAAAAGATTTGCCATTCTTACTCTTGAATCCTTTGAGCACGGGGGTGGTTTTTCCCGCCAACAGGGCTTTGAGTTGGGTTTCGGTTAGGCGTTTACCCGCTATCTCGCGCCAAATGGTAAAATTGCACCCGTCGCGCCAGCGATTGCATCCCCAGCCCTTCTTCCCGGCGATGATCCGGCCCGTGTTGCAAATGGGGCAGGGTCCCAAGTCGTCGGATGCAACGGAAGTTCGGCTCTGCTGCTTGGCAACGGCCACTAAATTTTGCGTGTATGTCCGAATGTCCGCTAAGAAACGATCGGCCGAATCGGTGCCAGCAGCAATATTTTCTAGGCGTGCTTCCCATCCTCCGGTCAGTTCAGGGTTTTGCAGATCGCCTGGGACCACTGATAGCAACGATCGGCCTTTCTCTGTGCTCACCAGTGTTTTCTTGACACGCTCGACATATTCACGCAGCAACAAGACTTCCAAAATTCGGGCGCGGGTGGCTGGTGTTCCCAATCCGTGTTTTTCCATGATAGCCAAAATGCTGGCGTCGGTGAACCGGGCTGGAGCTTTAGTTTCTTTGCTCAGAATAGAATTTTTAACGACTGCCACCGGTAGCTCGGGTTTGAGTCCCGCCGGAATTTTAGCATTCGTCTCGGAATCGTCGGTGTTTTCCGTGTCTTTAGGTTCTGGCAACATGTGCATAGTTTGTCGCCATCCTAAGACCACAACGGCCGTACCGCGGGTGCGAAACCTGTGGCCGCCGGCTTCTGTAATCAGTGTGGTGCGTTCGTCGACACCTTTGGGTAGCAAGGCTGCAATAAAGCGTCTGGCTACCAAGTCAAAGATTTTAACCTCCCGATCAGTCACGTTTTTGGGGAGTTGACCAGTAGGGATGATGGCAAAGTGTCCTGCTTTAGATACCGCATGGTCATTAATCAGTCGCTGCAGAGACAAAGGTCGAGACACTTGTTCGATTGGAAGGCGGTATGCGGTTTCTCTTTGCAATCCTGCCAAGCGCTGTTCCACCGTGCTAGCAATTTCTTTGGTAACGTGTCTGGCTTCCGTGCGGGGATAGCTGATCAGATGCTTTTCGTAAAGTGTTTGGGCGGTATCGAGCACCTGTTGGGCGGTGAGACCAAAGCGTCGGTTACCTTCTTTTTGCAAATCATTCAACGAAAACAGCAAGGGAGGATGGATATTGACGCGCTTAGTTTCGATGAGCGTTATCAATCCGGGAGTATTGGGGGGCACCATGGAAGCTATTTTGTCCGCTTCCGCTCGATCTAAAAAGCGATCCCGGATTTCGCGTCCTTCTTCAACAAACCAATAGCCAGTGTACTGCTGCTGTTGTGGGGTTTCAAACCATACTTCGAGTTGCCAGTATGGGACCGGTACGAAACTGGCAATTTCCTGGTCGCGGTCTGCAATAATGCGCAAAGTAGGAGTTTGCACACGTCCCACTGAAAGAGCTCCTTGTCCCCTTTGGCCATGTTTCAGAGTAAAGACGCGAGTGGCATTCAGCCCTACCACCCAATCTGCCTGAGCACGCGCTTGTGCGGCCGCGGCCAATGCATCGTAGGCACTTAGGGGTTTAAGGGCATTTAGTCCAGCCAAAATTGCTTGGGGAGTATTTTCCGATAACCAAAGGCGTTTGACTGGTTTGTTGACATGCACCATTTGATAGATATAACGAAAAATCAACTCGCCTTCACGGTCGGCATCAGTGGCACAGATGATAACATCAGCAGCCTCCATCAGGCGGCTCACCGTTTTGAACTGACTGAGAGTTTTTTTAATTGGAACCAACTTGAACGTGTCGGGCAACATTGGTAATTGAGCCAGCGACCATTTGCGCCAAGCATCTTGGTAGGCATCGGGATCGGCCAAGGTCACCAAATGGCCAAAACCCCAGGTAACGATGGAGTTTCCCGCAGTCAAGTAACCATCGTGAGAAACTGGATGGGAGTTTATGGCTTGGGCGATGTCACGCCCTACCGAAGGCTTCTCGGTAATGATTAGCATACAAGTTGCCCCGTCCTCTCAATGTGCTTTCATTAGCGCTCTCATCCTACCATCGATGGCATCCTGACGTCACTAGTCTAATCACTTGAGTTTCGCACCGCGAATTCACAACAAGTTTTTTCCCCGCAAAAACTCCGAAACCCGCATGAACACTGGGTTTTTGGTATCATTAGGTGCCATCCCAATTCACCAAAAATGGAGTGTTATCATGCGGGAGACCACGTCAGAAATCAAAAAGGTGTTTGATAAACACCAGTATTTCGATCGACTCGATTGTATTCGATGTAAAGCAGACCTTCAAGGTTCATGCCATTGTCCGGCACACACGGTTTGACAAGCAGGAGGGATACCCAGTCACCGAAATCCTGGCGCTCCTCATCGTGTTCCCCCTCGTGCTGGTCAGCAGTGTCAATAGTTTCTTTCACAGCGAACTTCCAGAGATCACGACGATGAAAAAGGACGCCCTGTATCGCCTGAAAAACAACGAGGGGGTCCCGTGGCGCACGATTTTGTTTGGAATCGCGAAGCGATTCCAAAAGATCGTCAATCCGGACAAGATCGTGGCGGCGAATTCAGCCTTCATCCTCGACGACCACCGACCGCCGGGTCGGGCGGCACCTCGAAAACGTCTCGTATGTGTTCGACCCTGTGATCGGGAAAACGCTGTGGGGGTTTAAACACCTCGTGTTGGGCTTTTTTGACGGAACGCCCTTTATCCCGCTCGATTTCAGTATTCACGCAGAACAACGCTTGCGCGGGCGCAAGCGCCGGGAGCAATATCGGAAAATCTGCCACCCTGGGTGCCCCGGATCCCATCCGGAATGCGCTGGGGACAAAATGACCCCAGCGATTGCCCTGGTCAAGCGGGCCGTCAAGCACGGGTTTCCGGCGCACTATGTGCTGGCCGATAGCAGGTTCGGCAGCAAGGGGTTCATCCCGGCGATCCGGCAGATCAAAAACGGCGCCCTCCACGTGGTGTGTGGGGTGCGCAAAGACCAGCGACAGTATCTCTACCAAGAGAACAAGGTGAACGCCAAGGCCCTCCTCGCGACCCTGAAAAAGGTCGGCACCGCCCAGCGTTGTGTTGCCGCAAACTCAACACCCGCTATTATTAGGTCGTGGTGCGCTACGACGATATCGGGGACGTGAAACTGTATGTGTGTCGCTTCCCGTATCAAAAACAGTGGCGCGTGTTTTTGTCGACGGACACCACGTTGTCCTTTGTTGCCATGATGGAGATCTTCGCCACGCGTTGGACGATTGAGGTGTTTTTCAAAGAAATGAAGCAACAGCTCCGCTTGGGCCCATGCAAATCTCGCGCTTTCGATGCCCAAATTGCCCATGTCACGACCTGCTGCATTCTTTACACATTTCTGGCGTACTTCCGACGGGTGCATGCGTACGCCCCGTTACGGGCCCTATTTGAGAGCATGGCCGCCGAACTGGTCGAAAAAAATCTCGCCGAACGGGATCGTCCTGACAACGAAAGGAAGTCGACACCATGGAACAGACGAAAACGATAACCCCCGAATGGAAAGCGCAATGTATTCAGGAAGCGCTCGACATTAAGAATGCGGCGGCCGTTGCCCGCCGCCACGGCTTACCGGTGCGGCTCGTGCAACAGTGGGTGCACGCGGCCACCAAACACGGAGTCGCGGCAGTTCCCCGGGCCGGTTTCACATCCCGGTTCGCGGAAGCCCTGAGGATCCCAGACGACCGCCCACGGGCGGTCCGACCAGGATTCGACAGGAAAATCTTCGCGGGTCCTCATCCGTCATCCCTCCAATCGCCCACGGCCCGTTGCATTTGGGGCTCGTCCACGATCCGCAAATGCTGACTTTCGGCGTCCAACAACGCCCCCGTCGCCCAGTGGTTAATGACGCGGGGCAAGCCCCGCGATTGGACGGCTAAGACTTTCAGGGCGGACGGCGTAAACAGGGCTTGGGTGACGCCAGCATGCTGCAGTTGATGGGCGACATAGGCGGCCGTTTCGGCTTCGTTGAGACCCGTGAGATGAAAACGTAACCCCACGTGTTGGTGTAAATCGCTTCAAAGACCTTGAGGCGTAACGTGGCCCGCAGATCTGGCTGACCCTTGATATCCAAATGCGGGATGGAGACGGCATCTGGGCCACCAGAGAAATTCGGCGCCTTTGCCCGGAGACGTTTTTTGTTAACAACGTTTGCCAAGGATGACTATCTCGTCCAAGGTTTGGCGGCGGGCGCACGCGGGTATCTATTAAAAGACATTCCGGTGGCCGAGGTGGGACAAGCCATTGAAGAAGTTGTTCGAGGCCATACCTGGATAATCCCAACAATGCAGGGAAGACTTGGGGAGCTTCTTAGCTTGGAGAGTATCACCCCTCGAGAGCGACAGTTACTGGCGTTGGCTGAAACAGGGGCTACCAATCGCCAAATCGCCGAAACGCTACATCTTGCAGAGGGTTCTGTAAAAAATGTGAGGACGGAAATTTTTCGAAAACTATCAGTGCACAATCGGGTTGAAGCTGTGGCATGCGCACGTGATAAGGGACTGATTTAAATATGGTTAGTATCCGGGCTACCCGGTAAGCCTAAGCACGCGGTTTGCACAATAGCGTCGTATTCCAAAGGAGGTTGTCATGCGCTGCGAAAATTGCGGCCAACCACTAGATCGGGTACAGTGTGCCACCTGCCAACATTCCGACGCCCCAGGCCTTTTCGGCATCGCCAGACGGTGGCTTCCTGCTAACCCTATCCTTTATGTGATGGCTATTATGCGGTCGGGTTTGTACCTGGGGTTGCTGCTCTTGGCCATTACCCCCATTTTATTGCTAGATCTGCACATTAACGTCGTGGCGAGCATGATGGTGTACTTCTCATTGTTTTGGTTTTTTGTGTTTCAACCATTATTGGCCACCCACATCCGACTAGCACCGTTGGTAAGTGACATTGGAGCCTATGTGTTTACCGGGGTGGTGGGCACCGCCATTGCCATGGTGGTCGAGTCCTTTTGGTACGCTCATGGTGGTTCCAAGTTACTTAATGCATCCTCACTGGCAGTGGCAACCCCTGCCTACATCGCGTTTGTTGGCATTACCGAGGAATTTTGTAAGCAAATTATCGTGTTGGTGGTCGTAGGATGGCAAAAAATTCGGGGTGTGGTATGGTCCCCGTCGACCTACATGATGCTGGGCGTGTCATCGGGTCTGGGATTTTCTGCGGTGGAAAACATATCCTATGTGGAGCGCGGTATTGCGTTTGAGGTCATGCGCCATGCTTTTGGATTAGGGACATTTACTGCATTGACTAGGGCATTATACACGCCGTTTTTGCATGCCATTTGGGCAGGGATTGCAGCTTGGGGATTCGGCTGGGTTGCGTCCCACGGGTTTCGCGGATGGCGGGTGGGCATTGGCCTATTGTTGCTGGCAGCGATGTTTCATGGAGTGTATGACGCTGCTATTGCGCGGCATCCCCTTTTAGCTATTGTAGACGTAGCCATCTCGTATCTCGTATTTCTATCCTTGCTGTTGAATCCGCGACGTCGAACGGACAGGGATGTGGTTGGTAATTGATTTGCTGGTGGGAATCAGGCACTATGACATTAAGAATATTGGCGAGCGGGGAATCAAATATGAATGGCGCACAGCACGCTAAGTACGATGTGACTGCAACGTTGGCGATGGTCATCGAGTCGTCCCGGTCTTGGGCGTGGGCAGAGAATGGTCAGGAGTTGTTCCAACAAGTCGCTCGAATGTTTCAGGTCAGACTCGCAGTAGACAGCGGATATATTGTTTATCGAAAAACCGCATTGTGGAGGGATTCTGATGAAGAACACACGAAAATTTATGCTCCTTGGGGTCGTGTAATTCCGACCATCGATATCATCGCCAGTCGCATGGAAAAACAACTCGCCCACCAGGATCCATTGCAATATCTCTCGGAACAGTGGTTGACTCTTGATCAAGTTCCCGAGCCAGTACGCACCGATTGGGTGCAATGGGGGTTTAGCAGCGGGGGTTCGTGGCCGCTGACTTTAGGGGGGGAACGCGTCGGAGCCCTGATACTCAGGCGCTCGCAACCGGATTGCCTTGACGATAGTACATTGATGCACCTTATTTCTTTGCAAATCTCTTTGGTCTTAGAATTGTTAAGAGTGCGTAGAATCGCTGAAGATACTAGTCAACGGGACTTATTAACCGGAGTGTACAACAGGAGAGGGATTTTGGGGAGCTTTCCACATCTTGCAGATCAAGCCCGCTTGCACGATCGACATGTCGTATTAGGAATTTTTGATGTGAACGATTTTAAACAAATCAACGATCGCTTAGGACATCCTTATGGAGACCAGATACTGCGCTTAGTGGGAGACGCACTACGGAGTAATGTGCGTCCTACGGATCTGGTGGGCCGTTGGGGAGGCGATGAATTTGTGGTAGTCATGGCTGTGGATAGAGACACCGTCTTGTCCCAAGTCGTGGAACGGGTGCGAAAGGGATTAGAGGGTGTAGACCAAGGCGTTGCCGTAAGTGCAGGGTGGGCACATTGGGGTCCTGACGGCATGAGTTGGGATGATCTCTACCAGGCCGCCGATCGCCGATTATATTATCATAAGCGAACACGCAGAGGATCATAGCACAAAAGATTGCCAAGGAAACAAGGAGATTGCCTTCATTCCTCGAATAGTTACAAAGGGGAAGGGGAGGACCATGGTGGCAGATCCGGAATCAATGCGATCCCTTGCGGTCTTAGAAGGCGACGAGCTATATTTGAAATGGTTAGGGCACTTGGTCTGCTTCGGGCAGAGTTGCAGAGATAGTCCCGAATTTCGTGGAATTTGTGGTTAGCGATTCCTGTCCGTGTTTGGTTGAATAGAGGTACCATCCATCATTCAAACGTCAGGAGGAATCGCTATGACTTCGAGTATAACTAAGAATCGTCGTCAAGGACAGCATGCGGAACCAACAGGATCGACTGTGTCTATTCCGTTCGTGGACCTGTTGCACGATGCCGAGGCGGGCTTGCTAGGGCTTTCGGTCCAGGTGGGCCTGCGTGTTCTACAAGAACTGATGGACCAAGAAGTCACCGAAATCGTCGGCCCGAAAGGTCGGCACAATCCGCAACGCACCGCCGTCCGGCACGGCGTCGAAGACGGCTACGTCTTTTTGGGGGATCGGCGGGTGCCCGTGGCCCATCCCTGGGTCCGTACGACAACCGGTCAGGAAGTGCCGCTGACCACCTACCACACCTTCCAAGATGCCGGCGTCGCGACACAGGCCATCTTGGAGCGGATGCTCTTTGGCTTAGCCAGCCGCCAACAAGGCCATGCGAACCCGGCCCTCTCGGCCGAGGTCGGCGCCCACGGGCTGAGCAAAAGCGCTGTCAGCCGCCGGTTTATTCGGGCCACCCAGCAGGCCCTCGAGACGTTTATGCAGCGGTCGCTGGGAGACCGGATCTGGACCGTCCTCATGGTGGACGGCCTTCGGGTGGGCGGGCACCTCGTGGTCGTCGCACTGGGGATTGACGATGCGGGCACGAAGCGCATTCTGGGATTGGCCGAGGGAGCGACGGAAAATAGCGCCGTCGTCAAGAGTCTCTTGACAGACTTAATGGAGCGTGGATTCACGATTCCGGAAGGCCACGGGCTTTTGGCGGTGATTGACGGCGCGAAAGCCCTGGCCAAAGCCGTGCGCGCGGTGTTTGGCGACCGCGTCCACATCCAACGTTGTCAGGTCCACAAAACCCGGAATGTTTTAGACCTGTCCCCGAGTCCATGCAAGCGACTGTGCGGTCGCGACTGCGCAAAGCCTACCAAGAGGCGGATGCCGCCCAGACCCTCAAGGCGTTGCAGAAACTCGCGGAAGAACTGGAGCGGGACTACCCCCAAGCGGCCAACAGTCTACGTGAAGGTCTGGACGAAACGCTCACCGTCCATCGGTTCGCGTTGTCGGGCACGCTGCGGCGTGTCAGCTGGCCGACAGTAGGGGAATGGAGCTCCGTATCCCCGGAGTGCACGGACAGAGGGGAAGTAGCCACTTATACGGGCACTTTAACCGGCACAGTCACCCTCGACAGCGGAGCTACTTGCACGATTATTCCCACATCGACGAAGGCTACAACGGCCTAACAACGGACGCTAAATTGGAGGGAATCCCGTGGAAAGACCCAACTCATCGGACGACCACATCTTGATGGTGGCAGTCCCCGCCATGCTAAATTTGGCGTATTTCGTGCAACATGCGGCGGGCCTCACCTCTTATGCCGGATACCACACGGGAGCACAATACCACTGGCCGTATCATGAAAGCGGGTTTCGCGACGCCGCCGACACCGTAACGTTTATGGATGCCGCGTATCAGTGGCCCTGCTGGTGGGACGACCTGGTCAACGAACGCCATAACGTTGTCACGGGAAATCTCGAAATCCCCGACGAAGAATGGATGCACCGGGGGTTGCCATCGTCCCTAGATCCCTATCTGGCGCTTCGGAAAGCAGTGGCGATGGTATGGCCCACGTTCTGGGGATGGTGGTTGTATCCCTACGTGGGGGGGAAAATGGCCCTGGAATCGGCCGTCGTGAACCGTCAGCAACTAGTCTATAACAAATTACAAGAGATGGCTCCCGGACGCTGGCACTGGGATCTCGTTTTTTGTCCGATCGTCCAGGTAATGCGTTACCAGGCGCCTTACGGTTGGGGCGTTGTTCACCCCAACGATTTCTGGCGCCTTGACTGGATGACCCCGAAAACGTTCGCTTGAGGTTCTGGAAACACTACAACGAAGAGACTCTGAGACGGTCCGCGAACTGACAGTTCTTGGAATCAAAGCTGGAATGTCGAGCTACACGCCAAAAAATGAATAGAAACTGGTTAATGAAAATCTACGATGCCTAGGACAACCTCGAGTTGCACGTCTAGAGTTAATTCGCGATTTGCAACCAAGCTTGGTATTATGCGATATTACTTTATTCGATAATGTGCTTTATGACATCTTTCGGGATGCCGCCAAGACTTCCTCATTCCGACCCAAAGTGCTAATCATGGGCACAGATCCGGAAATAGGTCCTTTGATGGCTAAAATGGCACTGCCGTTTATTTTAAGATTACATTATCGATTTTACGTGACTGGTGTGGCTCAGGCCCGATCAATGGTTTTTAATAGTCCGGTTACAACTGCAATGGGTAGAGTGCAGGTTACTCGCGTTCCTCGCGGCGCCACTGGGGACCATTTAAGATGCCCACCCAATTCTTCCGCTCGCGCCCGCATAGTTAATATGCCCAAATGTTCATTGACAGAATGGGATTGTCATCCGTTGCCGTTATCTTCCATGTGTACCGCCAGCCGTTGGCCATCTTCAACCATTACCCGGATTTCGATTGAGCGCCTCTTCCACAATACGATAGGTGGCCAGTCGTGTAGTCGGTGGCAGCGGACTATCAATCAGTTGGTCCCAGTGACTCACAGTGGCATCAATCCAAAGTTCGAGATTCAAGACAGAATGATAACGTCGAATCATGTGTTCGAGTGCCGGAGTGAGTCCAAGCCGGATGCAATTGGTGACTTAATTGTCTAATTTGCTGGTCGCGGACGATGTCGAGAAGATCCATGGTGTCGCGCAAAATTTCCGCTGTCTCTGCGGGCCGTGACGTCAGCCAATCTTGACATTGCCGCAGTTGGTGCCATGCGACCAGAAGATAACCTTGCACTTTGCCGTGTAGTGGTCGGCGATGTTTTCCGCTGCGGCATCATGTGCATGTGCCAATTCTATGATAGCCTGGTGTAGCCTCCATTTTTGAGCCTGGACACGTTGTTCAAGGTCGGACACGCGTTCCAGGGCTGCGGCCTCATGAGCATAAGCGGATAACAGTTGTGCTAAATGTTCTGAGAGTGGCTCCTCATGATGAACAATTAAAGAGCCATAAAATACGGTTTCATGTTTGACCGGATAAATCGTGAAATACTGCCATGTTGAGGATATGCACATTTTGATATCGGATTCTAAAAAGTCGGTCCATCGGCAATTCATCAATGGGCCCTTGCGGTAGATTGAGTTTGCGTTGATTGCCCCGGCTTTCGCGGGTTTTTGGCGGCACAGACCCAACATTTGGCACAAAGCCTCTGCCGCAGCGGCATCACCGGGATTATGGCCACATTCTACGACTTCAAGGGATGCCAGGGAAAACCTTACATATTGAATCCAGGACCATTTAGTCTCATGGCGAATACGCTCGACAAATTCATTAAATATCTGTGGGTTTAGATTCATTCGATCAATTCTCCTTATTAATCGCCGTCCTATAAGTTTTTTCATGGGATTTTACTTAATTTGTCAGCAGCCAATTCGCCTAAACCCGTGAAAATTCCTGCATCGACACTAACGATGGCGGAGGAATCGTGCGTCAAAAACCTGTATATTGTGACAATTTTACAGAGTAATAATGTCGAACTCTATGCCATCATGAGGAAACACCATACACCCAGGCGAAAACTTTTGCCGTATTCATCCGGGACAGCGGGACAGATTTGTCGATGAGTTCAATAAAGGCAGTACGATAGCCATGAAATGCCGTCTTCGGCCCAAAATACTTGACCGGCCAATAGTTTGATCTGTTCGGCGAGACTACGGGGGAATGGAGCCAGGCCGGGGGGAGGGGCTTGCACTTTAACCTCTAGCCACAAGGCATCACCGAGGGTGGATAGCTTGAGATGGGTGTGTGAGGTACTTTCCTCTGAATCTAACATCTTGAAGTGGGCCTCAACATGTTGATACACGACCAGACGCACTGAGAATGGAATGCGGCTATTTGTGGGATAGTCCCAGCGATGCACGACATCGTCGGCTACCAGGGTGGCACTGCAGGTAGAATGTTCTTCCAACAACGCGGAGAGCGCCGCCAATAATCCTAATTGCAACGTGGGGGGGTACATTTCGTTACTCATGCTGGCGATGTCCTGGTATGCCGTTTGCGACAATTGTTCGCGAATTTGGGTTACCGTGGTGATCCATGATTCATCTGACGATAATTCATCAAGCACATCATCCAATCTCCACATCAGGGCGATTAGCCGGGTTTGGATTTGACTACCTAGAATGTCAGCCAATTTGTGGCGATGATGGGAAGAAAAGATTAACCATTCTAACGCGACTCTTTGCAAATCCTCCAGTTCTCCCTGGGTGTTGGTTTGAGCTTGTTCCTGAAGCCAAACTAAAGAAGCTAATTGCGCCAACAATTGTAGTGCTGGGCCGATCAGAAATTCCATAGGCGCTCAATGCGCCCGACACTTTCCCCTGGTACCAAAGAGGCGTGGCACAAACGGGGCGAAGATTGACATAAGACGCTAGCGATTGGCACAGATCTGTGGACAAAAATCACATAGAAATTCTTCTAAAGGAACGCAGACCGTTTGTGCTTCGAGATATAGTTGGCGCATTACCCGATTTACAGTAGGTTGGTGGGTACGATGGAAAGGATCTAAGGAAAGAAACCAGAGTTTGGGTGACGGTCAGCAAGCGATTCTATTCCGGGGGAACAAAATAGGATACCCCTTTAATAGTGATGAGGGGTTCGGTTTCTTCAAAATGGGTAATTTGTACCCATCCCGCACTTAACAGTTGGCGAGCTGCTTCTGCGATTTGCCCCCAAAGAGATGCTGTTTCCATTGTTCTTCCTTGCCTTCCGATATCATCGTTATGCACCAATCTCACAGTTTTACAGTATAGGCTCAAAACACTGGTGCCAATCGCACTCTAGGGGTGATGTCATAGGTATGGCGCTCCACTTCTGAGGTTAGGTAGAATGACAAGAGATAATGGTCATGCCACCCCGAAGAAGGTGAATAGAGGATGGAGAATTTTCGCATCATGCGGTCCGAAGATCCAACGACCCTGTTTTCTAGTGTCCGTAAGTTCTTAATGACCGATGAAGCGACCCACAATTTTGTTGGGACTAAGGTTGTTCCTGGGTCTTCGGGTCCAGAACGTATGCGTCAAGCGGAGCCGGAAGATTATCTCTGGGTGTTCTTTTGGATGGTTGATTTTACCATAGAGGCGACGGGGGAAGTACTAAATACTCGGGAATTTGCTCATCTCACAGTCACCGTCCGACTGGCAAGCGAACGGCGGACTGCGGGATTTATGGCTCTCGAGAAATCTGGAAATCCGTGTTGCGTCGTGGGATATAGCGGACCAACGCCTCACGGCATTCGGATCGCACCGGTATACACGCTGCCATCGTATCGAGGCCGTGGTTATGCTTCTGATTTAGTGCGGCGGGTGTCACAACAATTGTTGGACTGGGGATATCATCAGGTATTTCTGTTTACCGATCTGGCGAACCCTGCTTCGAATCATAATTACCAACAGGTGGGATATCGGTCGGTATCCGATGTCGACCAATACCACTTCCATCGGAGACTACCGTGACTATATTCATTAGCCTGTTGTGGAAAAGGGTGCGCAGGCACCAGATCCTGTTTTTGATTATTTTGTCCCTGGCGACCATGATACTGGGGGCCATCTTGTTTGCTTGGACGCAAGGGGTTCACTTTTTTACCGCGCTATACTGGGCAGTTACCACTGCGACCACCGTCGGATATGGAGATGTGACACCGCACAATGCCATCGGCCGTCTGGTGGCGATGGGGGTGATGTTGACCACGATTCCCCTTGTGGGTGCGGTGTTTGCGGCATGGGCAGCAGTTTTGGCATCAATTCAACTCAGGAGGGTATTGGGGATGGAGCACCGTCTTAATGTCAAAGACTTCCTGGTGGTATACGGGTTTAACGACACTGTCGCCCACTTGTTAAACGAATTGGTGGACGAAAAACAAGAGGTGGTGTTAGTGGCCGATGTTGATCCCGCCATGGTGCCTGCCAGAATTCATCTTATGGTAGGCGATCCGACTAAGGTCGAAACGGTTAAAAAATCTCATCCAGAACGGGCGCGCCAGGCATTGATAGCCGGAAATTCTGATGGTGATATTTTGATGACAGCAGTGTTGGTCAAACATGCTGCACCGAATTTGCCCCAAATGGCCATGGTGCAATCGACGAAAGTTGCGGGAGCGTTGCAAGATCTGGGGATTCGCCATACCATTGCTGCTGATGATTTAATGGGCCGTACTTTGGCTAAAAGTCTTGAGACGCCACATGCTGCAGACTTATTGTTGGGGTTGATTGGAACCGATCGTTATCAGCTTCGAGAGCGTGCCGTCCAAGCGGAGTGGGTTGGCCAAAAATTAAGTCAGGTGCGTAAAAATTATCCTGGAGTCTTGTTAGGGCTGGTTCACGAAGGCTCTGTAGTAGTGGGCGTGGAACAAGATCCCGTTATTGGTAATCACGATGCGGTATTGGTCCTGATTCCGGAACTATAAAGAGGTTTTTGGAATATAAAAATGGATGGGGAGGAAAAAGCCGGGGGGAGTGTATAATGGGGTTTTCGTTGGCACTGTCGGGAGGTGGCTTGCTGGGGGCTGCCCACATTGGTGTGCTAAAGGCATTGGAGCAAGCAGGCCTTCGCCCATTTGCGTTGGCCGGTACTTCTGCTGGCGGATTGGTGGCTGGGCTTTATGCTTTAGGGGTAACTGCTTCGGACCTGGAGGTTGTAGGATCCGTAATTACCGCGCATCCCGAGCGATACTTTCACATAAATAGCGAACTATTTGCTGAACTCTGGCCGTGGAATCCAACTCGCGCTACGGGACTAATAAACCCATCGCAATTCTTATCGACTTTGCTTAATTTGGCGCCGTTGGCCAGCACCACTGAAGATTTTCAGGTGCCTACGGTCGTGACCTCGGTGGACCTGGTCAGCATGCGTGCTATTGCCTTTACCAATATGCCTAGAGTCGCCCCCTTAAGGGGGCGGTGGGAAGTGCACCGAGGGGTTGCTCTAGATCTGGCACTAGGTGCGACAATGGCCTTACCCGGATTGTTCGTTGCACCGAGATGGAATAATCGGGTGTTGGTCGATGGCGGAACAGCTGACACCCTGCCGGTGGACTGGGCCCAGGCACTTTTTAACGGACCGGTAGTGGCAGTCAACGTCGCGGTTCCGCCAACAGTCAATGCCAGCCAGCTGGGCATTGAAGAAATTTTATCCCGGTCGGAAGATTATGCTACCCAAACCTTATCCGAACTACGTGAGTCCGATGCTAATGTGTTTTCCATTGCCCCCATGACGCAACATGTACCTTTTTTTGGTTTTAACGATTATGCGATGCTAGTGGAGCACGGGTACCAGGCAGTCCAGCAAACTCTGCCTCAGCTGAAGCAATTTATCGACTCGCGACAGTAGTCACTGAGAGTAGTTCTCCAACCTGTCACCGAGCCACTGCTAAAAAGCGGCTCGGGTTGACGGGTTGTGTGCCGTTAATGATGAAAGTGATGGGATCCAGAAGACGGCGATGGATACGGATGCGACAGGCTTTCCAGCGTGGAAACCGACCGGCGCAAATCATCGAGAAACAATTGAGCCATGTCCATAGAAAAGCTATTGCGAACCACTACGCGCATAATCGTAATGTCTTGCAGGGACGCGGGCAAAGGATACGCTGGGACTTGCCAACCCCGCTCTCGAAGCATATGTGATAGAGCATGCAGATCCCATTTTTGTGTGACTCCGGGTACTAAGCGCCAAGCAAAAACGGGAATGTCAGAACCATCTGTTAGGAGTTCAAACATGGGCATATCGCCTATTTTATGTGCCAGAAAATGCGCGACGTCCTGGCAGGTTTTTTGCACTTGATAATATCCCTGCCGTCCGAGCCTTAGGAAATTATAGTACTGCAGCAGAACTTGACCCCCAGGACGGGAAAAGTTAAGTCCAAAGGTGGGCATGTTTCCTCCCAGGTAGGAAACTTCAAATACCAAATCTTGTGGCAGACTGGATTTTTCTCGCCACAGTACCCAGCCTAGTCCTGGATAAACCAATCCATATTTGTGTCCTGAGGTGTTGATGGACTGCACACGGGGCAATCGAAAGTCCCACGCCAGATCGGGTTGCAGAAAAGGCGCAATAAAACCCCCGGACGCGGCATCAACGTGGATGGGGATGTCGAGACCGGTCTTGCGTTCCAGTTCGTCCAACGCTTGGGCAATTGCGGCTACCGGCTCGTAGACTCCGGTATAGGTTGCACCTAAGATTGGCACCACAGCAATGGTGTTTTCGTCGACCGCATTGATGACTCCTTCGGGAGAGAGATACGGCTCGTCGGCCGTAATGTTCACATAGCGAGGTTCAACCTCAAAGTAGTTGGCGAATTTCTCCCACACTACCTGAACCGCGGAGCTGAAGACGATATTGGGTCGGTCGCATGGCTTATTAGCCTGCTTGCGCGCTGTCTGCCAACGACGCTTTAATGCTAATCCGCCCAGCATACAGGCCTCCGAGGATCCGGTAGTTGAAACCCCTATGGCGTCACGGGCATTTGGAGCACGCCACAAATCTGCCATAATATGAATACAACGATCTTCTATGGCGGCAGTTTGAGGGTATTCATCCTTGTCGATCATGTTTTTGTCCGCCGCTTCAGAATAGAGTAATCGCGCTTCGGGTTCCATCCAGGTGCCTACAAACGTCGCTAAATTAAGGCGTGCATTACCATCTAAGGCCATTTCGTCATGGACTATCTGATAGGCCGTGTCCGGCAATAGGCCTTGATCGGCCAATGCAAATCGGGGAACGACATCTTCTCCTTTTCGCGCAAATAATGGATTTATACTAATTTCATCACGCATTATCTGGTGGTGCCGGTGAGCGCGCCATTCGGCCATGATATCATCTCCTTCGCGAGTTTGGAATATCTCTGCACTCAAGGATCCTGTTGGGGCAAGGTTATGATCGGACGGTGTTTTCGATCCACGAAACCGGAAAATCGCCCGAACACCTTATAAGGGTAACACATTTGTTGTGGAAGCCTGAGGTTGGGAATCGGCAAGCAGTTGAGTTGAATGGGCACAGTTCGATACACTGATGTGGGGGTGGATTATGGATCGCGAAACCAAAAAATTTTGGCGTCAGCAACGCCGCCAAATGTTACAAAGAGACCGCCGGGCTGGTGGAGGTTGGCATCATGGAAGTCCGATTACCATCACGCTGATCGGTTTGATGGTGCTGGGATGGTTAGTCGAAGCATTTTTGCCCAACGCGTTAATGCAAATTGCGATTTTACCTGGTGGACGATTGATGGGGATCCTTCTTTCCACCATACTTCCTAGCGGTTTTCTAGGGTTGTTGTTTTCTGGACTCTTTGTCTGGATTGTTGGGTCAGCCGTTGAATCTATCGCTAAACCAGCGGTTTATTTACTAGTATTTTTCGGGGGCGGTATCGTAGGGGGGTTGGTGACAAATTTTGTAGGAGCCAGTACTGGCGCAGGATTTGCGGCGTTTGGGTTAGCCGGCGCCTATGTCTACGCAATGTCGCGAATTAATCAACGGGGTGCTATGCAGTGGGCTTTGGTGTTGCTGTTGATGAATGCGCTGTTGTCGGGGTTTCAGGCAGGGCTATTAGCTGGAGAAGCTGGTGCCTTTGTGGCCGGATTGTCGTTGGCGGCGGTAACCGAAATCGGAAGCCGGTAGCACAGCGCCCCTAAGGACGAAGGGCATATAAGTGGTTGTGGGATGATTAATTCAGTAACTTACTTTAATAATTTGTGATACCATTATGGGAGAGTGGTTTCTGGGAGGCGGTTAAGAAATGGAAATCTCTTCCTCCATGGTAGAATACCTGATTGTTTTGCAAGATGCCTTAGGAGGCCATTATGGCGAGTTGTCGCGCCCACAACTGCGGCTTATGATGAAATTGAGGGGGGCCGCGCCGACAGTTTCCGAGCTGGCCGAAAGGCTTAATATCTCCTCTCCCGGTGTGACTCAAATGATTGACAAATTGCAAGCGCGGGGATTTGTTACCCGATACAGTCCCGACAAGGATCAACGCATTGTGCGTGTGGCGATTACCGAAACAGGGCGGGCCACGTTAAAACGCTCTGAACTTCTCTTTGCTCAAAGAGTCAACGAGGTAATGACCTTACTGTCGGTTGAGCAACGGGAAACTTTAGAGAATTTACTGAAGACCTTGTTCTATGACTCGCAGGGAAAGAAGATGACGGATTAATGGGCCAATATCCTGCTCCGTACACCATCGCAGGATGGAAATCCTTGGATCGCGTCGCCCGGCAATTAATCGCCGCGAGATTCTTGCGCAGCATAGCCCAAGGGGCATTGGGCGTTGATTTTACCCTTTACTTGAAAATTCGCCATTGGAGTGCTCCGGAAGTTGGGTTGTTGTTAATGGCAGGAGGCCTGTCAGGGGCTGCCTTGAGTCTTTTGGTCGGCATCGCCAGTGATCGCATCGGTCGTCGTGTGTTTTTGCTGATTTATGAATTGGGTTTGATACTTGGTACCGTGTCTATTATTTTGTTTCCGAGTGCCTGGATTCTGGTCTTGACGGCTGCACTCTTCGGTTTTGGACGGGGAGCGAATGGGGCGTCTGGACCATTTGCGCCAGCTGAACAAGCCTGGCTGGCGCAGTCCATTCCTAACCTACGCCGTGGCAACGTATTTAGCTTTAACGCGGGTTTGCAGTTTTGGGGCATGGCGATCGGATCGTTGTTAGCGGCCGTGTTGCCACACCTGCTGCCGGGGACTTCGGGGCCAGCGGCTTATTTGCCATTGTTTGCGTTAAACCTGGCGATCGCAATCATTAATCTTTTGCAGATTTGGGTTTTGCACGAAACACCGCCGTCGAAAATCTCCGACGGTCAGACAAAATCCCTTCGCCAGGCGCAAGACGAGGCACGAGTGACCCGAAGAGAAAATCATGCGCTGGCCTGGCTGGCGCTGATCAATATGGTAAATTCGCTGGGAGTTGGGCTGGTAGCACCGCTGTTGCCCTATTGGTTTAATTTGAAATTTGGTGTGGGACCGGGGGCCATAGGCCCAGTTTATGCACTGACATTTTTCTTAACCGGCATTTCTTCTCTGATCGTGGGAAAGATGTCTGAGCGTTTTGGGCTAATTCGTTCGATTGTGCTGCCGCGGCTATTAGGCGTCTTGCTATTGGTAGCCATCCCTTTCATGCCTGCGTTTTCATTTGCCGCAGTTTTGTATGTTATCCGTTCTATTGTCAACCGGGGTTCCGTAGGAGCACGTCAGGCGTTTAGTGTGGGATTGGTACGAGATCAACGGCGGGGTATGGCAAGCAGTCTGAATGCGGTGTCGTGGAGTATTCCGGCGGCTCTGGGACCGGCATTGGGTGGTTGGCTGATTGGCATGGGATCATTGGTATGGCCGTTTTTGGCGGCGTCCGGTCTCCAATTGGGATACGCTATCCTATTCCCAGCAATAATGGGAAAATATGATATGTCTCGGTCTCGAACCGTTTCCGGTGCTCGAGCAGGCGGAGATTAATACGGGGTTCTGTTGCGTGGACCAATATGCGCTTTTAGGATGATGACTCGTTTTTCGCGACAACATACATGAACCTGGCAATAGGGGAGGGGGATCCACGGCCTATGGAGGTTGAACCTGCTTACAATAAATATATGAAGATCTCTGACAAGATCGTATAATGTTGCTGCGGTGATCGATCCGTGGACGAACGGTTTGTCAGCATCGGCAAGGCCGCCAAGATGCTCGGCATGCGCATCGACGGACTCCGAAAGTGGGAACGTGAAGGGCGCCTGATTCCGGTGCGTACCGTGACGGATCATCGGCGCTATCGGGTGGTGGACTGACGCGCCCTGATGCACGAGGATGCGTCTGATGTGGCTAGGGATACGCGTAGTGTCACGGTAGAAATGCCAGAAGTGACGCGTCAATCCCCGACCTTTTCAGAAGGGAAAGGTGTTGATGTCGGACTCAAAGGGCCCTCTGAAAAATAGTTTGCGAATCTGCAAAGGAAAATGCATGATCCATCGCGAACCTGTCTGTGTCGGGAGACGAAAGGACGGGTACACGATGGCCAACACGGAGGCGCAGGAAGCCGT
>JAJZZP010000170.1 GCA_021797515.1 Bacillota bacterium
GCGGTAGGAAGGATTCGCGTCATCCTACGCATCGTCCTTCCCGAGTCTTTGGCGAGTTCTCATGGGTCACACCTGTATTACAAGTCATCCCTCATGATCAATCAACCAGCTCAATCTCTTGTTGCAAGGTTAATCGGCCAGTGACAAATTGGGCCTCTTCTAAGGGAGGAGTCAAATACGGAAAGAAACCCAATAAATGGAAAAAGATGTGGGTAATGATTAGCGGCTTCGCCTGGGAAGGGGAATGCGCGGGCTTTATGTTCAATCTCACGCAAACTTTGGGGGGTTGGGATTTTTACAAGCGCTTCTCAAATCTTTCTTCGAATTGATAAGCGGTGGTTTAGGCGCCGTGTTAGCGACGCATTGCCTCCTGTGCGTTACCGAAACCTTTGAGACCGCGTATTGTGGGGAATTCGCTGCACCAACACAAAAAATCTCGTTGTCGACGACAACCTTAACGAGCGCGCTAATAACGCTCCGGGGTGGTGCGGGTTTTGTACTGTCACCATCCGACAATTCACGAACCGTGTCTCACTGTTTGGCCGAGAAGTGACAACAGCGGAGGTGCAAACTTTTCTTGGACGCACCATTTTAGTATGATAGCAGACAGGGTGGAAACGAGGGTGCAAGGGGTGGCCGATGCGCGTTTTGATGATTAGCAAAGCTTGTGTTACTGCATCCTATCGAACAAAAATTGCTTATTTGGCGCAGGTTGAAGATCTGGACATTGGCCTTGTGGTGCCCGACCACTGGGCCAATCTTTCATTTGAATCTGACGCGACCGACGACCGGTATCCCATTTACCGCTGCGCGATTCCCTTCAATGGACGGAACCATTTTCACTGGTATCCCGGTCTGGGAGAGATCATGCGGAGGTTCCAGCCAGATCTTTTGCATGTCGATGAGGAACACTATAGTGCGGTTACGGGACAAGCCATCACCGTCGCGAAAGCCTTAGGCGTTCCGAGTATTTTCTTTACCTGGCAGAACATCTATAAGCGTTATCCGTGGCCATTTTCCGCGATCGAACAGCGCGTATTTCGAGGATCGGTAGGGGCCATTGCAGGTAATCAAGAGGCAGTTGAGGTACTCCGACGAAAAGGGTTTCAAAAACCGACGGCGGTGATTCCCCAATTCGGCACAGATTTATCGTTGTTTGGGCCTAAAGAAAAACCTGGTATCAAAGTGGAGTGGGGAATTCGTGAACGAACTACGATAGGGTATGTTGGGCGGCTGATTGAAGACAAAGGACTCGAAGAGTTGATGGACGCGATGGCCCCGCTATTACGCCAGGATCTCGATTTAGGTTTAATTTTTGTCGGCAGGGGACCCTATGAGACTTTCATTGCACGGTGGATGAAGACGCAAGGAGTAGAGCAACAGGTTCATCTTATTCCCTGGGTCGCATCCGAAACCATGCCCGATGTGATGAATTTAATTGACATTTTGGTGCTGCCTTCGCGCACTACGCCGCGGTGGAAAGAACAATTTGGCCGTGTCTTGACGGAGGCGATGGCTTGCGGTGACATTGTCATTGGTTCGGACAGTGGAGAAATCCCGCAGGTTATCGGGGATGCCGGCCTAGTGTTCCCCGAGCGTGATGCTGAGGCGTTGAAACATGCGATAATGAGCGTGGTAGAAAACCCGGACCTCCAAAGTACCTTGCGAAACCGGGGATTTGAACGGGTAGCTGCGCATTTTACCCAAAAGGCAGTTGCGGACAAAACATATCAATTTTATCGGCAAATACTGGAGGACGTGCAACGATGAATGTTGCGATATTTGGAGCGGGATATGTGGGATTGGTTACAGGTGCAGTTTTGGCAGACATGGGGCACCAGGTTACTCTCATCGAAGTTTCTGAGGAGAAAATCGCTTTAATTCGTCAGGGGATTTCGCCTATTTACGAAACCGGGCTGGATAGTCTGCTGGTGCGGGTACTGGGAACGAGACATTTGCAGGTGACTGACCATCCTGAGGACATAGTTTCGTCTTCCGAAGTCGTGTTTATTGCGGTAGGCACACCACCGCTGCCAAGCGGGGAAGCCGACTTGCGCTATGTGCGGCAGGCTGCATTGGCCATTGGTGCCAAAATGACGGGACAAATCCGCCAGGTCATCGTAAACAAGGCGACGGTTCCCATTGGTTCGGCAAATCTGGTGGAAATTTGGATTCAAGACGGGTTTCGTGAAGTTCATGGCAGTGCGCCTGCAGAAGAGTGGTATACCGTTGCTTCTAATCCGGAATTTCTTCGGGAGGGTACCGCGATTTACGATACCCTTTACCCGGACCGGATTGTTATTGGGGCCGACCAACAGTGGGCTTTGGATCAATTGCGCGACCTCTATGCTCCGATTGTGGAGCAGTCGTTCGAACCCCCTTTGGAAGCTGAACGACCACCGACTTTGCAGCGGATCCCTCTGGTGACAACGGATCGTATTACTTCAGAAATGATCAAATATGCAGCCAATGCATTTTTAGCCACAAAAATATCATTTGCCAACGAGCTGGCTAATATTTCACAACGAGTAGGCGCCGATGTAATGCAAGTTATGCATGGAATAGGACTAGACCAAAGAATTGGGCCGAGATTTCTCAACGCGGGTATTGGCTGGGGCGGTAGTTGCCTAGGAAAGGATTTGTCGGCGCTAACGGTGACAGCCGAAGAATATGGCTATCATCCGCGGTTATTGCATGCAACCGCAGATGTTAATCGCGATCAGCGACAGACCGTGGTCAAGCACTTACAGGAAGAATTAAAGACCGTCAAAGGACGACGTGTGGCTCTTTGGGGACTGTCATTCAAACCTGGCACGGACGACTTGCGTGATTCTCCGGCCATCACCATCATTGAGGAATTGTTGCGGCTGGGTGTCCGGGTTCAAGCGTACGATCCCGTAGCCATGGACCATTTGCAACACCAACGTCCCGATCTCGACATAGTGTACGCAATCACCGCGGAATCGGCTCTCGAAGGAGCCGATGCCCTCATTTTGGCTACGGAATGGCCCCAGTTTGCCGATGTTCCGGTGACGGTTATTGCAGAGAAGTTATCGCGCGCCATTGTGATCGACGGACGAAACTTTTGGGACCCGGCGGCGATTGCTGCGGCAGGACTGATCTACCGTGGAGTGGGACGATAACGAGGAGGGCACTAACTGTTCGCATTAACCTATGTAAATGTGCTATAATCTATGCATGGCATACCTATTTTCCGAAGCGGTTTGGGGCGTTGATTGGGAAGTCGGTGGCCACGTTGCAGCGATGGGACCGTGAGAGGATTTTGACGGCTTACCGCTCCCCCACGAATCGGCGGTATTACACGCATGACCAGTATCTGGTATACATCGGGGTGGTCGCGAAGCCCGAAGGCCGAGTGGTTCGCAGAGTTTTGTGCCCGACACGGAACCGAACTCATTGTGATGAACCAAGAAACGCTATCGCCGGAGCAAGAAATGGTCCACGGTTTGCTGTCGATTGTCCACGTATTCAGTGCTCGGCTGGATGGCTTGCGATCCTACCGAAAGGAGTTGAAACATGCTCTTAGCGAAAAAGATTCGCATGAATGTCTCTCCCCGCGACGCGGAGACGCTGGAGTTCATGCAAGCGAAGTGTCGAGCACTGTACAACTGGCATTTGAGTCAGTTGAACGCGGGGGCCAAGTGGTCGCTCTATGACGCGAAGAAGACGCTGCAACAGAGTCGGCAAGTCGATCCCGAGATTAATGCCGGTTACGGAAAGCTATTGCAAGAAGTCTTCTTTCGGCTCGATGAGGCCATGCAAGCCTTCTTCCGTTGCGTAAAAGGGGGTGAAACACCGGGATTCCCGCGCTACCATCCGCAGCAGAAATTTTTCACTTTGAAATATCCCGGCCTGTATATCCAAGTTCACGGTCAACAACTCGCGCTGCCCACAGGAGGCCGTGGCAAGACGAAGCGGTTAGCCGATATCCATGCCACACTCACCGAAACGGCCCCCACACCATTTCGGGAAGTCGCGATACCGAAAGATGCTGAAGGGCAGTATTACGCGACGTTTCTGTCGGAGACCACCGCATCACCTCCGCAAGCGGATGATGGGAGTGCCATCGCCTATGACTTGGGCATTAAAACCCTGGCCACGGGCTATAGCACGACCGGACACTTCCTGCATATAGGAGGCTGTACTGCCTATCGTTGGTACAACAAACAGCTCGATAAGATTCGGTCGCTACGGAGTCGGTGCCAGAAGGGCTCCCGTCGCTATCGCTACTGGACACAGGGGTATCATCGGGTGTCCGAACAAAAACGTCGTAAGCAATGCGATTCCTTGCATAAAGCGTCAGCTTTCCTGGCCCGACAGGCTGAAAGAGCTATCGTGCTGGGCGAGCTGTCGCAACAACAGATGGTGCAAGAGTCGCAGAACGTCACCAAACGAACCAAAGGGCTGCACCGGAGTGTGCAAAATGAATGGGGCCTTTACCAATTCGTCCAGATGGTCCAATACAAAGCGCAGCGCAACGGCAAAAAGGTCTCTATCATTAACGAGCGATATACCTCGACAGAGTGTTCGGGGTGTGGCACTCGCCAAGAGATGCCGTTGTGGAAGCGGACGTATCACTGCCCGCAATGGGGCCTCGTCATGGATCGCGACGACAATGCGGCCCGCAACATTCTGGCCCGGTTCCTTGCCCGGCTAGGGCCATATCCCGAAAGGGACGATGTGCTGAGCGAAAGCTCAGGAATTTAAACATGTTTACCCATGTTTAGAAAGGCAGGACATCAATTGAAAACAGCAATTGTAACCGGAGGCGCTGGCTTCATCGGCAGCCACTTGGTCGATCGGCTCGTATCTGAGAGAATGTTCGTCGTGGTGCTAGACAACCTTTGTACTGGCAGTTGGGATAATCTTGCGCATCACTCGGAACAACATGTCAAACGCGTGCTGTGTAATGTGTCAGATCCATGGCCTAGTGAAGACTTGCCAACCTCTGCGAACCTGGTGGTACACCTGGCCTCTCCGGCTTCACCGATTCATTACCGGCGACTGGCCATCGAGACACTTTTGGTGAATTCGGAAGGCACGAAAAACGCCTTGGATGCCGCCCGACGTTACGGAGCACGGTTTATCCTGGCATCAACCTCGGAAGCTTATGGTGATCCGGCGGTATCTCCTCAACCAGAAACGTACTGGGGCCATGTCAACCCGATAGGACCGCGTTCCTGTTATGATGAAAGTAAACGGTTTGCGGAGGCTCTGACGATGGAATATATCCGGCAATATGACATAGATGCCAGGATATTACGGTTTTTTAACTGCTATGGTCCGCGAATGCAATCCGAAGATGGGCGTGTCGTTCCCAACTTTGTCCGGCAAGCGCTTTCAGGGCAACCCTTAACGATTTATGGCAATGGCGAGCAAACCCGTAGTTTTTGTTATGTGTCGGATGAAGTTGAAGCCATTTGGGGGGCAGCAACCATCGACGGCTTACAAGGCGAAGTGATTAATGTGGGCAACCCACAAGAGCGCACCATTCTCAATTTTGCGGAAGTGGTGGCAGACGTCGGGGGTGTGCCACTGGAAATCGAATCGCAGCCGTTGCCTCCGGACGATCCGACTAACCGCTGTCCCGATATCACTAAAGCTCGGAAGTTGTTGTGCTGGGAACCCAAGGTGGGCCTGCGAGACGGATTGGAAGAGACGTTTGCTTTTTTTAGACAGAAGGCCTACTGATTCCCAAACGTTTGAAGAAATCACCGGGCCGATCCTGAGTCAGGGACTCGGCCTTTGGATTTTGCTAACTTATGGTGAAAATTAATGATTCCTACACCGGATAATTAGAGGGGGCATAGGGGGCTAACTGATCGGAACCGATGGAAAGACGGTTCTTTTGAAGGGTGCAAATGATGGTCGAGGAGCGCTTACAATTGCAATGACTTCAAATTTCCGTTGGCCGATCCGGCAACATTGACCGTATTCTTTACCACAGACCTGACCTGCACGGATTTGGCTGTCGTCCGAACCTGCGTCTTGCGCTGGCCCATCGAGGTCACCTTCCACGAGGTGAAACCATATTTAGGAGGTGAGAACTCGCAGTCGTGGGGGGATCCGGAACCGGATCGCAACGTCGCGTCAGGATTTCTCACGGATACGCTAGTGAGGCCTGGGTGAGCCAAGTCCTCTCCCGTGACCGCTCCGATCACCACGGCCACCTGAGCTTTCATCAGGCGCTGGTGTCCTTACGGACAGTGCTTTGGACCGAGGAATATTTCCAAAAAGGCCCCGATGGGGCCTTTACCGGCGAAATTCTCGCTAATCTTCAGCGCATCCTAGCTCACGCCAGTTAGAGACGGGTCGAATATTGCGTAAACCGCCAAACTTGAGTGAGTGAATTCGAAGACGAAATACGGCGGAGGTGGCCATTAATAATCGAGAAGTCGGCAGCATTCGGGTTATTATAGGATCACAATGTGCTCATTAGGTAATGAGGTGGCAGAGAAACGATGTTAACCATTCGGAACACCCCGCGAACGGCGGGTATCGAAATATTAGGAGATCATAAGGATTTATTAGGTGTATATTCGGCCTTACATACGGTGGTGGGGGACGATGATGAATTCCATGTGGAAGATGCACGGATTCGAGTGCTTGGCGTGTGCTATGATTTACGGCATGCCATGATGGGGGACCGCGACATTGAATTTGTCGACAACGATATGTACTATGAAAAGATCAAACGATTAGGAGTGGTGTCCTCAGACAAGAATTTGTATTATACCGTTCCTGTCCTCTGGCCAGAAATTCTCTATGTCTTCTTGGCATTAAATGACTTTGTGCGATTGTACGCCAAGAGCCGTGCTAAAACGTCGACAACACCGATTTTGGATGCGGCCAATCTTTGGGATGGAGACATCGCACAAGTGCGGCTGTTTCAGTCGCTAGTGGTTGCCTGTCTGAAAGAAATTGTCAGTGAAACCTCATTCCGTCGCATACTGAAATATATGGCGATACCTGCCCCTGTTCTTGATGCAACCCAATACGTCGACTTGTTAAACATGAAGTTTCTCGACATGGATCCCGACAAACGGAAAAAGAGTTTGCTAACCATTGTTAAGCGATTGGTAGAGCAAGGTTCCGAATATCAACGACTGCGTGAAAAGGTAGATTACATGGCCAAAAAGAACCACTGTGAGTTTGGTGACATTGATTTTTCATGGTCATATCCGGAAAAAATTGACTGGTAGGTGCCGATGACGTGTTGAGGTTTTGTTCTTCAGTTTGACTTAAGCCTGCCCTCAGGTTAACTCCAACTTCCTTTAATAGTCTAGACGGGTGGAACAACTTGTCGGCTATGTGACCAGGAAGTTTGAGAGGTGAACCACCCAATGACCCATCGTGAGGCAGTGGCAATCAGAGAAGAGAATTGGGCCTGGAACGAGTGGGAAACGACTGCGCTTTCTCAGACAATATTGCGTTCGTCTCCTAACGCCGAACCACCCAACGTATTCGATTTAGCGGATGAGTGGGTGCCCAAAGCTCGGCATGCTCTGGAACAATGGTTGCGTTACCGGTCGTTGCCTAATGGGTTGGACATAGAAGACGTGGTGCAAGAAAGTTTAGTTCGCGGATGGCAATGGTCCTGCATTCGTGGCGAGGCGCCGCCTTTGCCCCTCTTGCGAACCATTTGCCATAATTACTTAGTCAGCGCCTACCGTAAAGCTTCAGTTCGGGCTGCGCATATGGTTTCATTGGATGTGGTCGTACCCTATGCAGGGGACAATGATTCAGGTCTCATGGCTATCGAGTGGCGCTTAACCCTAGAAAAATTGTTACCGATTCGGGATTGGCAATGGATGTGGCAACACTATGTGGGAGGAGAAAGCCTTGCCACTATCGGCAACCGAGAGCATGTGACATTGGCTACCGTGAAAATGCGTCTGTTTCGCGCCCGACGTCGTCTGCGGCAAACTATGCTGTAACTGTAATCATGGGACGTGGGTGATCGGTTATTCATCGAGACTGGCCCAAAGCCATTCAAAAAATTGGGAGACATCTACAGTGGTAGCGATTTTTACCGGGGCACGCTTTGACTCGTATGGCGCGACCACGACTGTCCCTCTTAGGGGACCTTCCCGTACCACGGTCAGTGGCATCTCTTCCCATTGAAACATCTCTGGAGCGTCGGTAGCAGCGACCACCATGGCATCATCCAACGGCATGGCGGAAGGATCTCCTCCTTCACCACGCGCATGTTCGGCGTAGAAACCTAACAAATCGAAAAGCATATGGCCGACCCGCCCATATTTTTTGAAACGTTCAAGCTCTGATAGCGGAAGCAACGCACTGTGTGCGGCGTTGATGCCGATAAGGTGGACATCGTGCCCATAGCGGAACACCACATCCGCGGCGTGTGGATCGACATACACGTTAAACTCAAAGGTTTTATCCATTTTGGTTCCTGGCAGGGCGCCAGCCATGCAGGAGATAGATGTCAGTTGACTTTGCACTTCTGGATGTGACCACAGAAGCATGGCAATATTGGTTAAAGGACCCGTCGCAATCAGATGGCAGGGGTGGGACAAAGCGGTCAACCGCCGAGCCATCCAGTTCCAAGCCAACTCATCGCCAGGACTAACATCTGGAGCTTTCCAGTTATAGGCTCCCATGCCCGAAAATCCATGAATATCCTCGGCGGTCAACAAAGGATAAAACAAAGGGCGATCGGCGCCAGAAACCACTGGAACCGTGGAGTGCCTGGTAAATTGCAGGATCCTATGGGCATTTTGAAATGTTTGCTCTTGGGTGGCATTGCCGGCTACAGTGGATACACCAAGCACGTTGAGTCGATTTAGCGCGGCGACCAATGCCAACGCATCATCAATACCGGGATCCATGTCCAAAATGACTTGCTTTTTATTCATGCATCGGCACCTTTCTTAGGGACTTCACCATGGGTCATACGTCTTCGCTAGTATGGACAACTTAACCAGCAGATATTCAAAAAACCGAACGCTAACCAATGGAGACAAGGGATACTTAGCATCATTTGAATTGCGTCGACCCGAAGTGGTTAAAGAGCAAGATGAAAAGGGGGACGCCTGTGACATGTTATTTGCTATTGACAGTCACATTCATCGTAAGGTACCATGCTAAGCATGATAGAGGAAAAACACGATGGTCTCTGGCTTGGCCAACTGCGGCGCGGGGTCGCTGATCGCTGTGTACTGGCGCTCTTAGCCCATCGAGAGTGGTATGGATATGATTTGGCCAAAGCTCTCGCTCAAGCGCGCCTCATTGCGGGCGAGGGCACTATTTACCCGCTATTAGCCCGCCTACGACGGGAAAAATTGGTCACCACAGTGTGGCGAGAGTCCGGTGAAGGGCCTCCTAGACGCTATTATGCGCTGACACCCGAAGGCAGAGCGGAACTCGCACAGTTTCGCCTACAATGGCGCCAGTTCACCAGCTCTGTTGAGTCGTTACTTTATGAGGAGGGGAGTGAACCTGATGCCAGATTCCACTGAACATCTCATCAATCGTTATTTAAAGCACTTAGACGACGCACTCAGGGACTTGCCAACGGCACGCCGAAAACAAATTCTCAGAGACATTGCCGAACATATTCAAACTGCGCGACACAATCTGCCAGAAGAGAATGAGGCACAAATCCGACAAATATTAGAAGAAGTGGGAGACGTCGAGATCATTAGACAGGAAGCCGGACTCCCGCCAGAAAAAGGTGCCTACTGGGGCGATCGATGGGCACCATGGCTTTTATTGTTGGGCGGGTTTTTCTTCTTAATCGGGTGGATTTTTGGTCTCATTCTGTTATGGCAGTCACGCGTCTGGAGGCTGGGCGATAAGATATTGGCTACATTTGTGTGGCCGGGGGGATTGGCGACAGTCGTGGTGTTTGGAGGGATGCCTGTGGCAACAAGTTCTACAGTGTCAAGTGTGTGCACTTCTAATGTGAATGGCTCTGTCCACTGTCTCAGTCCGGCTGGTGTTTCTCCTCATCCGTCTCCGGTTCTTCTTGTAATTCTTGCTGTTATCGCTGTGTCTGCACCCCTGTTCGTGACATGGCGCCTGTTTCACGTGGCATCGCGGAGTTAAACAGTGAAGATCCCAGCGCGCCCGTATCCGGAGGCCGTAAGATGATTTTGAGAACCCGTTTTCCTAACTAGCCGCCACTGAGTTAACAATGGTGACTGCTACGACGGAATTGGGGCCACCCATGCGGACTAGTGCCGCAAGAACCAAACCCGCTGGCTCGAAAGAGAATGTGTATTTGCCCGCCGTCAATGCCGGGCAAGTTCAAAAGGCGTTTGATGAGCTGATGGCGAACGGCGTCATTGCGCACGCGAGCTGTGACCGACTTGTCTTACACCAACCAATGTTTCAAGCTATCTCGCCGAACAAGAACAGTCCTACGGCCCGGCTGTTCTCGCGGGCGTCTTTTTGTGGGGGGCCCTTATATCTACGTCAACTGAAATAAATGGGCGGTATGTCTCATGATCAAGTCTCCACCCATCATCAAGCGGGGGGCAATACGTTGTCATGTAATTGCTCAGAAGGAATTGGTTCCACTTCTTAAAGGACGCGGCATGACTGTGGTAGCCCCGCCTGAACCCCAACCAGGAGTTTTAAAATAAGTATTCGGAGAAAACGTAAGTAGCCGCCAATGCTGGCGGCCACTTCATTTCCGTGTAAAGACATCTCCATTTACTGTACAGAGCTATATGGCTCATATGCAGCCGAATCGAACGCCACATTGAGCCCTTGGTTCTCCTCTTCTTCTGGAACCCGAAGCCCGATGGTGCTGCGGACCAATATTCCGATGAGGTAAGTCATGGCGATGGTAAATGCAACCACCGCTGCGACGGCGATGACCTCGTCACCGAAAAATCCCGCCTGCCCAAATACTAGGCCGTTAAGGGCGGTCCCGGTTTTCCCGGTGAGGCCGCTAGGGTTAATGGCATAGTGGGCGAAGACTCCCAGAAGCAACATGCCCAAGGTGCCTCCTACCCCATGGCAGGCAATCACGCCGAAGGCGTCGTCAAGTTTCTTTATCCGTAAAACGGCTCTGGTAGCCAGATAACAGACAAGTCCAGCTACTGCCCCGATATATAGGGCGGGCATTGGTCCTACGAATCCAGAGCCTGGGGTGATTGTCGCGAGTCCGGCGATGGCACCTGTCGCCGCACCTACCACAGTGATTTTCCCTGTATAGGCTCGTTCCATGATCACCCACACAATTGTGCCAGCTGCGGCGGCAATCTGGGTGGCGGTAAAGGCACTGGCCGCTAATTGCCCAGATCCTAGTGCCGAGCCCGCATTAAACCCAAACCAACCAAACCATAAGATGCCTGCGCCTAACAACACCAGAGGGACAGAGTGAGGTTCATAGGAGGCCGTAGCCTTTTTAGAGCGAGACCCAATGAGAAGCGCCATCACCAACGCAGCGGATCCGGCACTAGCATGCACTACTGCGCCGCCGGCAAAGTCGCGGGCACCCAGCTGGTAAAGCCAGCCTGAAGGATCAAACAACCAGTGGGCAATGACAGGGTAGACCAAGAGGCTCCATGCGACACAAAATGCGATCCAAGCTTCAAATTTTAGGCGGCCGGCGACGGCGCCAGTAATCAGTGCAGGAGTAATAATCGCAAACATCAATTGAAACACCATGAAAGTTAATTTGGGAATATGAGTCCCGGGCCAGACCCCACCCATGTTGTGAAGCGCCGCGTAGTGCAAATTTCCGATAAGGCCGGCCCCTGCGTCCGGGCCAAATGCCAGCGTAAAGCCAATAAGTACCCATACCACGGTCACAATAGCAATGGTGAAAAAATTCATTATTAACATATTAAGCACGTTTCGTTGCGGTTCAAGACCGCCGTAAAAGAATGCCAGGCCTACTGTCATAAACAAGACCAATGCTGCGCTGGCTAGAATCCAAGCAGTGTCTCCCGCATTTATCATAGAAAAGTACCTCCCTAATAGAACGGCAGTCTGTAGTGCGGGCCTATACAGCCGTGCCGGAGTTTTTCCGGTTGTATGCCAACTGCCCCGCGATATAGGTCGCCGCTACCGTTCGATCGTCGCCCATAATGGCGAGTAAAAAGATTTGTTCAGAAGTGGAGGTAGTCTGGTTGTAACGGAATGCTAAAAGCGGTGTCGCTCGGGGATCCAGCACAACCAGATCTGCCTCTTTGCCAACCTCTACTGATCCAACCTTATCGGCGATGCCTAAAACCTCTGCGCCGCCTAACGTGGCCAGATAAAACAACTTCACACCATCAAGCGGGTATGACGTCAATTCGCCAACTTTGTATGCTTCGCCCATAGTTTCCAGCAGGGAAAACCGGGTGCCTCCCCCAATGTCAGTACCTAGACCCACCCTAATTGGGTGGGTGGGGTTCTTGGCTTGGTGCATTGGGAATAGTCCGCTACCCAGAAAGAAGTTAGAAGTCGGGCAATGTGCTACTGCGGTTTTGGTCTCCGCACAGCGTTCTCGCTCGTTCTCGGTAAGATGAACGCCATGCGCGAGGACAGTTCCCGGTCCAAGCAATCCTGCATGGTCATAGACATCCAGGTAGCCGTGCCTTTCAGGGAAAAGCGAGCGGACCCAGGAAACCTCGGAAACATTTTCGGAAATATGGGTTTGGATTAAAGTGCTGGGGTACTCCCGGTGCAGGGTTGCCGCAGCCAGAAGTTGCTCTTCCGTGCTTGTGGGCGCGAAACGGGGAGTGATCGCATAACGATTGCGACCCCGCTCGTGCCATTTCTTGATAAGCGCTTTCGAATCGTCATAACCCGACTGTGCTGTATCAAGAACCGCTGGCGGTGCATTGCGATCCATCAGCACTTTTCCGCCTATCATACGCATATTGCGCTGCAGCGATTCATTGAAAAAAGCATCCACCGACTCAGGAAACACCGAACAGAACGTCAAGGCACTGGTAGTGCCGTTACGCAGAAGTTCATCAAAGAAAATCTTTGCTACGGCCGCTGCATAGGCTGGATCCGCGAAACGCCCTTCTTCAGGAAAGGTGTATTTATTCAACCAGTCAATAAGGTGTTCGCCAAATGAAGCAATGATAGGTGTCTGCACATAATGAACATGGGTGTCAATAAACCCTGCTGTAATGATGCAATCGGGGTAATTGATCACAGCCGAAATATTATCGATGTGACCAATAAGTTCACTATACTGGCCCACTTCATGGATGATGCCGTCTCGAATAATAACGAGGCCGTCATTAATATCCACAAACACTTCGTCGGTCGGTGAAAAAAACGGATCTCCTTTGAAACTTACGATATGTCCTCGCAAGGCCACTTGTGCACCCATATTGTCTCAACCCCACTTCACTTGTGCGATATCCAAGCCAATACCCGGAGACTATGTTTAGAAACACTCTGGCGTGTTTTGCGCAATTCGCTCGATATCGGCTAAGTGCCTTGCCTTCTCCGTTTCTGAAAGAAAAGAACTGAGAAACGAATTGCGTACCAACCCGACAATTTGCTCACAACTTAGGGAGCATGCTTGTGCCACGGCTAGTAGGTTGTCCGCCACGTATCCGCCAAAATATGCTGGATCGTCGGAATTGATGGTCACTCGCAGCCCCTTTTGCAGCAAAGCGGGAAGGTTCGATTCCGCGAGAGAGGAGAAGACATGAAGTTTAGCATTGGACAAAGGACATACAGTTAAGGGTATGGATTCAGTCACTAACCGATCCACGAGCCGTTCATCTTCCAGGCACCGAACGCCATGATCGATTCGAGACGCATGAAGGATATCGAGTGCCTCCCAGATGTATTCGGGAGGTCCTTCTTCACCCGCATGGGCTACGGTCAGCAAGCCCTCATTGCGAGCTTGGTCATACACTCTGGCAAACTTCGATGGGGGGTTCCCCGCTTCCGAGGAATCTAGCCCAACCGCAGCAATCCATTCCAAAAAGGGTTGGGCGGTTTTCAGCGTGGCTATCGCCTCAGCCTCGCTCAGATGACGTAAGAAAGACAATATCAAACGGGACGTCACGCCGCGGGAAGTCTCATAATCGATCAGCGCACGGTGGATACCGGTTATCACAGTCTCAAAGGGGATTCCTCGAGCGGTGTGAGATTGCGGGTCGAAAAACACTTCCACGTGGCAGACTCCCTGAGAAACAGCACGCTCCAGATAGGCGGCGGTAAGCTCGTAAAAGTCTCTCTCGGTCACGAGAACCGAACATCCGGCATAGTAGACGTCAAGAAACGACTGCAGATCCGTAAATACATAAGCTTTTCGGATGGCATCGACGTCTGGATAGCTGATGGGTACATGATTGCGTTTGGCCAGCGCCATCATCATTTCCGGCTCCAGGGTTCCCTCCAGGTGAAGATGAAGTTCTGCTTTAGGTAATGTCCAAATGAAGTCTTTGCTGACCGTAGGCTGTCCGTTCATGGGGTGGTCTCTCCTATCACTCACAGAATGTCAAAACAGGACCTTTGACTACGGCCTGTTGGTCGCAGCAGTTCCATTGGCTAACGCAGCGTCGTTATCCAATAAGACGATCTCTTTAGGAACACTGCGAGCGGATAGCAAGTAATACACCGCTCCGCCGACGATGATGCCCATAATCCAACTGAAGTCTGCACCGCCAGTCGCTTTCGATATGGGTCCGATAAAGGACGGTACGTAATATTCTCCGTTGATCCACAACAATGCGGCCAACATTCCGAGTCCCAAGGAAACCAGCGCCTTGACATTGAATCCGCCATTGCGCCAGTAGACCCCGCCTTTATCAGCTACCAGGCCGTTCACATCGTAACGCCCGCGTCGCAGCAGGTAGTCGACAATATAAATCGCAAACCAAGGAGCCAACCACACCAAGGTATAATCCAAAAATCCGGAAAGGTCGGTGTAGAGGTTGCCTTTGGTTACGACAATGAATGTCACGATGCCTGCAACTAAAATGTTCACAATGACTGAGTAGGTTCGTTTAATGGTTACCCCTAGAGATTCGAGGGTAACGCCTGCCGAGTAAAGATCGATGGTACCGATGCTAAACAACTGGGGAAGCGCTAAAATGGCGAATGGCCAGAAAAACCATCCAGCAAATGCCGATGGGACTCCGGTCACCGCGGTAACCTGCGGGCTCACAGTGTACGCAAGTGCACCCAAAATCTCGAGCAATATCGATGGGATCATTCCACCCAGTGCGGCCGAGAAAATCACCCGACTTTTAGAGGCGGTGGCTGGAATATACCGGGAATAGTCGTTAGCATTCTCGGTCCATCCAAGGCCTCCGGCAGACACGATTAGAACCAACGCCGAGGTGAGGAGTTGCCAAGAAGCATGTTGATGCATTTTGCCAAGATCGACGTGAGGAACGACCAAGAAAGCCATTATCGCGAAGACCACAATAAAGATATACGAGAGGTACCGTAAAGTTTTCTCAATGGCGTCATGTCCGAGAAATGGCAGAATAAACTGCACGATGACGGCCACAGCCAGAATGCCCAGCTTCAATCCATCGTGAACGTGAACCCCGGACCTTGTGAACATGGATGATACAAGCAATACCACCAGTACTAATCCCAGTACTTCGTATCCTTCCTGGGTAATCCAGTTGAAAAATGAAGGCACATGATTTCCGCGTCGGCCGAACACCCCTCGACCTACCATCATTGCGGTGGTGCCTGTGAGGGGACCTTGGATACTCATAACACCGACAGCGAAATAGGCGAGGTTTCCCAATAGTATGATGACAAGGGCTTGGCCGAAGGAGAGGCCAAATGATACGATGAGCGCTCCATATACGAGAAATTCTACGTTAAAGATGGCGCCTGCCCACAACCAAAACAACCCAATGGGCTTCATTTTTTGTTCAGTGGCTGGAATCAGCTCGATTCCCCGCTCCTCTGGTTTAAAAAACTTAGAGCGCCGCCCAGAGTCTTGCGTTGACGATACGTCGTTTTCCGACACTATTACCCAACCTCCTTAGCATATGGTTTTACCGAGATTGTCACGCAAAAAGCCAGACGCACTCCCGGGATAGATGCCCGCACAGCACGCCTGGCTGCAAAATAGTTGGTTCCAATTTTTACGCTACGGAAATTGCTAGAATATTACACGAGTCTTCTGTATTTTAGGTTCTTTTGAGATCTCTGTCAACTCATTCACCCGCATAAAATTTAGGCGGCCTGTGAAAATAAATTTTCCATTGCAAAGGGAATAGACTAACATCTACCTGGTGGGGAATGAGGCCCGGGGCGATTACCTCACACGCTCCCCCCAAACGATGTAAGGGGCGGGCTAAGCCAAATCCGGTGGGGCCGGCTTCGTAGCAAATCAAAAGGGACGCGGCATCGGGCTGTCGCCGAATCCACTGGGAGACGCTGTCCAGCCGATACGGAATCGTACCGAGATCCCGGGCACGCTCGCGCCCGGGAAGCGCTTCCGCGATGACAATGGGTTCGGCCGACACGTCGAAGCCGATATACCGGGTATACTGTTCCATGAGACACCAGTCCTCTCGGAAATATTTTCCAGATACCCGTAGTGTACCCACTACGGATTCGGGAGCTCGACTCGGTGTCATCATTCTATCTAGCTTCCGAAAGTCCTCGCGGTTTTTGTGTGGAAAAATCCGCGTCGGTTTGTGCATTTTCGTGAGCGGATCTCCGGAGAGGAGTTTTTGGATGCCGCGTTTCGCGATGACGCAGGCGGCATTATGGCCCGCATGATCCGTGTGTCCGCACTGTTGACAGACAAACGCGGCCTGATGGGGTCGGTTGTCCACGCAAAATACGCGAGGACTTTCCGGGGAAGTGAATGTGCAAAAGGCACATTCCTGCGAACTATACGCGGGCGGAACCAGGATGACCAATTTGCTGGCTCGTAACGCTTTGTATCGGGTGAATTCCATGAACCTGCCCCCACGCGGAGGCCAAGATCGCCCGGGTAGATGTTAGTCTATTCCATGGACACCTTGAACTCGGGGATGATACGCTAACTCCAACTGAGGTGAACACGATGGCCACAAAATATGATGCCGCGTTTAAAGCGCAAGCGGTGCAATTGGTCACGGAACTGAAGAAGCCGATTGCTGAGGTTGCCCGCGATTTAGGCATTCCTGACACGACGTTGCACCAATGGTTAAAAAATGTGCGGCAACATCCAGACCGCCCGTTTGTCGGCAGTGGCAAACTCCGGCCGGCGGACCAGGAGGTCCGCGATTTACAGCGGCGGATACGGGATTTGGAAGAGGAGAATGCGATCTTAAAAAAAGCGATGCGCATCTTCGCCAACGATCGGAAGTAAAATATGCGTTCATTCATGCACACCGCTCCACCTTCCGCATCACGAAGATGTGTCACGTGTTACAGGTCTCTCGGAGCGGCTATTATGCTTGGCGGGATCGCCCGCCGAGGGCGCGGGCCGTCCGACGCGCCGAGCGCGTCGAACAGATCCGTACCATTTTTACGCAGAGTCGGAGGCTCTATGGCAGTCCGAAAATCACGGCGGTGTTACGCCAACGCGGAGAACGCATCACCCAAAAGACAGTCGCCCGATTAATGCGGGCGGCGGGTCTGCGGTCCCGGGTGGTGAAAAAATATCGGGCGACAACGAACTCTCGCCATCAGCACCCCGTCGCCGATAATGTCCTCAACCGCCAGTTTGTGGCTGAACGGCCCCATCAGGTGTGGATGACGGATATTACGTATATTGCGACCGACGAAGGCTGGCTCTATTTGGCCAGTGTAGAAGACCTCTACAGTCGCCAGATCGTCGGATGGGCCATGAGTGAGCGCATGACGCAAGACCTGGTCCTCCAAGCGTTCGACCAAGCCGTCGCCCGCTATCAGCCGCCGGCCGGCGTGCTGCACCATTCCGATCACGGGAGCCAGTATGCGGCCCAAGCCTATCGCGACCGGCTGACGGCGGCGCAGATGACGGCCAGCATGAGTCGGAAAGGGAACTGTTGGGACAATGCCTGTATCGAATCCTGGCATAGTCTACTCAAGAAAGAACTGATTTATCGCCACCGCTGGCCCACGCGAGCGGCGGCGAAACAGGCCGTCTTTGAGTACATTGAAATCTTTTATAATCGACAACGGCTGCACAGTGCGCTAGGCTACCGCACTCCCCAGGCCGTGTTGACCGCCGGAATGACCCGGACAGAAGCCTTGGGGGGCTAGCCCAGGCGGTGCTGTCGGCGGCGGGCCGGTCAAGGCCGGCGTCAGCCGCCCCTTGGGGGCGCCTTCACCGGACCGCGGCGGACAGCGAAAATCTGCCCGCCCCCCAAGGATGGAACCGATTCCACAAGTTTGATATTGCCCCGAGTTTTTCGTGTCTATGCTATTGACATAAGTCCAGTTGTCACGGGGTTCGTCATGCGGACGCCAATGCGGATTGTGTGATGGATCAAATCGGACCATCATCTGAAGATAAAACCGGATTGTGTGGTGGGTCGGAATTCCCATGAAGGGATTTTTCCCGCCGCGGCAGACCGCAGGGACGCAGATTGATGTACTATCGAATCGGCACTCTTAAGGCGCTAACGGGCAGGAATACGCACTGAAAGGTTGAACAAATCCCTGCTCACGAAGGACCGGGTGTGATTTTCAGGAGGATTGGCACTATGCAGACGTTATTGTGGTCTCGGACAGAAGGGAACGGATTGGAGTATTGCGAGGTTCAGACGGAACCTCTGACCATGTTGCGCGGGCAAGTTGTAACACAACTTGCGGGCAAGCCAATTTCGGTTTCTTACTGCGTACAATGTGAGCGTGACGGTGCCACCAAATCAGTGGAATTATCATGTCGGATTGGTGGAGTTGCCAGGGCCCTTTCACTTAACCGCACCAGTGATGACCGATGGTTTTGTAACCCGTATTTCGCACCCTGACCCAGAGGTAGACACCAAACTTTTTTGACTACCCTGACGGCACGGCGGCTAGCCGCCGTGGTTCGAT
>JAJZZP010000179.1 GCA_021797515.1 Bacillota bacterium
AAGAAGTCCTCTATCACTATGCCCCCGACAGCCTTCAGGAGTCATACGTCACGCTCACCGCCCGCACTCCGCGCCAACAACAACTCCTCGACCTATTGGAAATTCCGGTAACTTTTGCCAAATAAGTGTATAATACAGGCGAACCGCTGAAACCCCTTGCAGCGCAAGGGGTTTCAGCATTTGCGGCACGCTAACTAGGAAACTTCCGCTAGGTGAAACTTCCTTCTGGCTTTGTTTATCTTGGAGTTCTAATTCCAACACAGGGTTTAAAAATTTTCTCCTAGATTAGTTTAGTCATGATCGATCCCGTGAAATTTCGATCGAGGAACTTTCAGCGCGGATTCCTCGTTGTGGTATCCGACCGACCCGATCGGCCAGGATATCATTTAAGAGCCGTTTGAGGCCCTTTTTGTGATAGTTCATCTCCGAACCAAGGTCATCGACGACCTCGGAGGGCCACCCCCGGGCGAGCACAATACAGTTCCAAAACTTGTTTTTGCCGCTCCCGATCCTCTTTCTGGTCGTGGCCCGATACGCGGGCATAGGCCACGGTTTTGCGAGGTTCGGCGTGGCGATGAAACAGCTCAGCCCGCAATTGAGCCAACTCGTACCGGATATCCCCCAGCCGTCCGTTCATCGGGAAACACGGTGCCTTCCCGTTCTTAGCGGTGCCATGTCGACGGGGTCACACCGAAAAATGCCGCCGCTTCGCGAATTCCCACAAGTTTTCGACCGTGCCTAAATTATCCAATAATGCATAGCTATACCAAGTTTTAGGAAACAGTTAAAGCACCCCAGCACCTGGTGCGACACTTGTTAAACAAGCGGGCGAGTTTCACCTTGGAATCAGTCCTCCAGCAACGCATTTGCCGTTTATCGACTATTACTACGAACAATTGGCTAAAGACAAAGACCTTTGATGGGAAGTTGCTAAAAAGTTGACCCCTTTATATGGTTAGGCAATTGAGCCACCGTGCAATCGATGATTGAGGCTCCCTGCTATAAGCAATTGTCCGTCTCGGGCCGCACATCATAGCCAGTATTTGCTCACGGAGGCAATGCCCACCATACACTCTTCCCACGGCTGTCGTCTCACCGCAGAGACCCTCATCCGCTATGCGACCAACGCCATCAAAGGGCTAATAAGCGAATCGCATCACCATTGTTTTGCACTAATTGTGAAACTATCAGCGCACCGTATGTTCACGGGCTCGCGTCTTCGCAAGCCCTGAGAGAGATAAACGATTTTACGGCGGCACTAGTCGACAACTACACCTTCACTATCACTACGCAAAAAAGGCTTTTAGGAAAACTCCCCTAGCGTGTATTCGCGATATTCAGCCTCGCATTCTGTAACGGACAATTCCGATATTTTTGCTTTTAGAGTCGGAATTAGACCTGGCGATACGCTAAACTCACGCAATCCTAGACCAATAAGCAACGACGTGTGTGAGATATCTCCGGCCATCTCACCACACATGCCTATGGGGATGTGGGCATGTACGGCAGCCGTTACCGCCATCCGAATGGCACTGACAACGGCGGGGTCGGTTGGACGATAGTAACGCGACAACTGGGTTACAGAGCGATCCGCCGCAAAGAGGTATTGAATGAGATCGTTAGTACCGAGGCTAAAAAACTTCACGACACGCGCAAACTCGGTTGCTAGAAAGATGGCTGACGGCACCTCAATCATAATCCCGACGGGTATTGGACAAAGTCCTAGATTGAGTGACGATAAGGCACGGGTCAACACTTTTTGGCACTCAGCCCAATCGTCCATAGTGGCGATCATGGGAAACATGAGTTGGACAGGGAAATCCTGACTAAGTCGCAACACGGCCCGCAATTGAGTATCGTAGAGGTTAGGATAAGCGGTCAACAGACGAACAGCTCGAGTCCCAAGAAATGGATTGGGCTCCGCTGGAATATTGAGATAGGGTAACGGTTTGTCACCACCAATGTCGACTGCGCGGATGATAATCGGGCGATTTTTAGGGGCCGCCTCTGAAATGGAATACAGAACCTCATACTGTTCTTGTTCGGACGGGAAATGATCGCCACCGAATAAAAACTCCGTACGTAGCAAACCGATGCCATCCGCGCCCAATTCGTGCGCAATGACCGCATCCTGCACGGACCCCACGTTGGCTTCAATGCGAATGGGGATACCGTCTTTCGTCGATACGATGTCGGGATGCACCGCAAATGTCGGATGCGGATTGAAAACAGGTCCATGAGACATTTCTTCGTCCGACACCATGCCTAAGGATCCGTCGACCACCACACGATCTCCGTCATCAAGCCACTGATGAATATTTTCTACAATCACGGCGGGGATTTGCAAGGAACGGGATAAGATCGCTACATGGGACGTCAGGCTGCCTTGGCCTAGCACGATCCCGACTACGCGTGAGAGGTCAATTTTCGCAGTATCAGACGGGAACAATGTGTCCGACACCAGAATACTAGGACCTTCAGCTGGCCATGGTGTCATGTTGGGGGACGTCGTGAGCAGGGTAAGGAGATGTTGCCCGATATCGCGCACATCGTCAGCGCGAGCTGCCAAATACGGGTCGTCAAGCGCTTCGAATTGTTGCGCGATGTTGGCAATACTTTGCCGGATCGCTTCCGTCGCGGACGCGCCGTGCGCCATTTCCGTCGCGATGGCATCCCAGAGCATGGGATCATCGGCCATCAGTACTTGCGCTTGCAAGACCTCTTTGAGTACAGGTGACGATGCGGTCGCTGACAAGTCGGTCAATGCTTGCACGGCCTTACGGTGAAATTCTTGCAAGGACAGGGCGGTGTCTTTGTTAGGCGTTGAGAACTGTGACTTGCGCAACCATACTACGGGTGCTTGGACTCGTCCTGGAGAAACGGCTAACCCCTTAAGTTTCATCTTGTGTACTCCTCTCTATTAGAGCCATCGAAAAATTTGCTGGGGTGGGATTGCATTAGCTGACCTCTCCCAAGTTATCGCGAAAAGCTGCGGATATTTGGTTGAGAGCCATGGTTTCATCTTCACCCTCAGTAACAATGGTGAGAAAGGCGCCTTGGGATGCACCTAAAGATAGCACTGATAAGATGGACTTGGCGTTGGCTGATTTTTCACCGTACCGTATGATAACAGTGGCCGTAAACGATTTCGCCAATTCTACCAAAAGTGCTGCAGGTCTCGCATGCAATCCAGACGGATTGGTGAGAGTTAGATCGCAACTAAGCATGAGTCACTCCTCCTATTGGGAATTAGTGTTGAAGTTGTTGGGCAGTTGACCTATCAGTAACCAAGACATTAAGGATGCCCATTCGCAAGGCCCCAAGGATGGCCTGAATCTTCTCTGGGCCCCATCCAATACCAATGACGCGGGGAACTTCCTTAAGGGTCTCTAATGGCACCCCAATTGTTCGTCTGTTAATGTCGCTATCGAGGGGAGCACCGTCTAGTCGGTAGAATCGAGAACAAATGTCTCCCACGGCACCCATCGCCTCGAGTTCGGCTACCATCATGGGGTCTAAGTATTCTGTTGCGGTCAATGTGGAAAACACCCCGACTGCTCCTATCCCTACAAGGGCCATATCCACCATGCTGGCCTGTGTGAGCACCCGAGAGATGGCGCGTTCCGTCATAAGTCCCTCGTAAGTTTCGTGTTGGACGATAGCCGGGGCATCCAAGGTGACGGCTTGAGCTCCGATTTTGTTGGCCAACTGGACGACTAATGAGTTGCAGAGATAATTTTGTTGGACAGATCCTACGCCGCCTGATAATGCCACGACCGTGACCTGCTCCATGGGGTCTGTGTGCGGGATGGCTTCGACCACCGCCGCCACGGATCGTCCCCAAGATAGACCAATGGAATGCCCCGGAGACAGCGTGCGCAGTAACAGGTCCGCAGCGACCGCGCCCAATACCGGGCCGGGTGTTTGTTGCTCACAATTACACACGACAACTTCTGATAAATTAAAAGTCGTCTCTAGATAGGTTTCCAAATCAATGTCAAACGCATCGGCCGGTGGCGGATCTACCGTAATTTTGACAATGCCCTGGCGCCGTGCTTGGGTCAGCATGCGGGAAATAGTGGAGCGAGATGTTCCAATTCTTCGCGCGATCTCCTCTTGGTTGATTTGGTCTTCGTAATACCACTTACACACTTTGATAAGTAAGCGGGAATCCATGTATTAACGCCTCCGCTTCGATAGGTGGACAATTACCAATAAAAATTTTTCAAACTAATATTGCAAAGAGAACGAGTTGTCGTATAATTGCATCAGATACACATTATATCACAAATGCACAAACGTGCAAGGGGTGTTTTTCCAATGGGTCTCGACACAGCGCTTGGATTATTGGCCTTGTGGGCCTGTAGTTGGGCATTAACCACGATACAAGTAAGGCATTATCGCCAATTTATGAATCAGCTTCAACAAATGTTTCATGATGGCTATCTAACCTCGGGAATTGTCCGGGGAACTTTCCGTCGTGGGTGTGTTGTGATTTTGGCTATTGATCGATCGGGAGAAATTGTTAGTGCATATTGCATGGAGGGGCGCACGAGTCTTGCGCGATTCCAACCTTATGCGGACCCAATTGGTTGCATGTTTACCGACTTCGTCGAACATCGAGTGTTACCTGGGGTGAGGGGAAAGGCATTGGTCGAAGCTTGTTCATTACTAGAGCAACGCCTGATTCGAGATGTAGTGGAAGTTTCTCCATCTGCGGGATAAATCTAATAGGGAGAGGTGAGTAATTTGTTGCATGTCATCGACTGGTTGGGGTCCCATTTTTATGGTTTATTTACAGCCGGTGGGACTCAGTTTGTGGGATTAGTCACAGGAATAGTTCCGATTTTAGTGGTTTTATTAACCTTTATGTACGCTGTCGTTCGGTTTATCGGGCAAGAGCGGGTGAATAAGGCGATTCTGTACAGTTCTAAGTATTCGGTGTTGCGATATACTCTGATGCCCATTCTCTCACTGCTTCTTTTGGCTAATCCCATGGCCTACACGTTTGGCCGTTTCCTTCCTGAATACCAAAAGCCTGCGTTTTATGACGCTGCCGTTTCGTTTTGTCACCCCGTCACTTCATTCTTTCCATATGCCAATGCTGGAGAAATTTTTGTATGGCTTGGAATTGCAGATGGAATCACAAAACTTCACATGTCAATTGCCCCATTGGCCGTACGCTACTTCCTACTAGGTATTCTAATCATTTTGATCCGCGGACTGTTGACCGAGCGGATTACGGTCTATCTAATGGGACGAAAAACCAATCAACTCAAGACTGTCACGACTCAGACACAGGCGTCTTAATACTTTAAACATCGGGAGGGAAAACGGTCATGGCGTACCATAAGGTTCGGGTCAATCCGGGCGAGGGAGGCTGGGGGAAAGGGTTAGTGATTGCGCCTCACGATCGGAGATCTAAGGTGGTGTCGGTAACCGGAGGAGGCATTCACCCGGTGGCGCAACGGATTGCTGATCTTACTGGGGCGGAAGTGGTGGATGGCTTCAAGACTCAGGTCCCTAAAGAAGAGATGTGTTGTGTAATTGTTAATTGTGGTGGTACAGCCCGTATTGGAGTGTATCCGCGGATGGGTGTTCCGACCATTGACGTGATTCCCTCGGGCCCGTCGGGGCCTCTCGCCCAGTATATTAATGAGTCAAACTTTGTGTCAGGTGTGAGACCCGACAGCATTGTTTTGACGGATTATGACGGCGAGGTAGAAGAGGAATCAGCGAAAGTAACGAATGCTGCACCCAATCAAATTCCCGCAAATCCTTTTGGTCAACAAAACGGCGATCAAAGGAGCTTTTTCCTAAAGCTTTCCGGTGTCATGGGATATATTGTGGGGACTTTGTATCAATCAGGTCGTGAAGCAGTAGACATGATTGTTCGAAATATCCTACCATTTATGGCATTTGTCAGTCTTCTTATTGGTTTTGTTGTCTATACCGGTTTGGGGCATGACCTGGCTGCTGTGGTAGCTCCGCTTGGAGGTACCGTATGGGGCTTGACCTTGATTGTGTTGGTGGGTACGTTTCCGCTATTCTCGCCGATGCTTGGACCCGGCGCGGTGGTGGCCCAGATTGTAGGGGTATTTGTGGGAACGGAAATTGCAGCCGGGGTAATTCCCCCCCAGTATGCGCTTCCGGCATTGTTTGCGATTGATGGGCAAGTGGGATGTGACTTTATTCCAGTGGCCATGGCTTTAGGAGAAGCCACGGTCGAGACCACTGAAGTGGGCGTGCCCGCGGTATTGTTTAGCCGGCAAATTACCGGTGTCGTGGCAGTGGTATTAGCATGGCTTGCGAGCTTTGGGCTATATACCGGAAGCCATATCAAATAAGGAGATGGTGGCCATGAGTCGAGTATGCGTTTTTGACAGTGAGGTGGTGTCGGTTGGGCGTGAGGTCTCAGAGTTCGTGGCCACCCATCTTGTCATTTTGTTTGGCGAAGGAGTACCTGCAGAGTTAGCCGACGTCAGTGTTGTGCACCATTCCCGTTTTATTGACAGAGGTCCGGTCCTAATCGCAGGCAACTCTATCGAATTGGGCGAGTCTTTGTTCGTCATCGATGAAGTTGGGGACGCAGCTGAAGAGAACCTTAGGCAATTAGGCCATGTTGTCCTCGTTGAAGGGAATGACCCAATACTGCCAGGTCAAGTGCGCGTTCACGGCACTTGGCCTGCTTCAAACGCACTACAGAGAGGGACGACGGTCAAAGTTTTGCGACGGTGAGACAACAAGAAGGGGTTGACTAACGATGGGAAATCTATTGCGTGATTTGGAAAAACGGGAATTAGCGAACAACCCCATTTCAGTTGCAGTTATCGGGGCTGGGCAAATGGGTCGAGGACTTGTTGCAGGATTGGGATCAATAACTGGGATGCGGCCCTCTATGGTCATTGACGTAAATAGGGACAGGGCGCGCGATGCATTGTTGCACGCTGGTGTTCCGGCCTCCCGAGTTCACATAGTGTCGGATCCCACTCATGCACAAGAACTTATTGCCCAAGGAAGTTACGTGGTGAGTGGTGATTATCGCGATATACCTTCTAGAGAAATTGACGCAGTAGTGGAGGCGACCGGCGTACCGGAAATTGGTGCCCGGGCGGCCCTGGATGCCATTACGCGACAGCAGCATATCATCATGCTGAATGTGGAAACTGATGTCACGATTGGCCGAGTTCTTAGTAAGTTAGCGAGTCAAGCAGGCGTGGTCTATTCCGTATCTGCGGGAGATGAACCTGGAGCCACAGTGGAGTTGGTGGAATTTGCGAGAACTATGGGGTTTTCCGTGGTAGCAGCAGGCAAGGGAAAAAACAACATGCTGGATGTGGATGCAACGCCTGATACGGTGCGTGATGAGGCGTTGTCCAAAGGGGCTAGTCCCCATATGTTTTGTTCATTCGTGGATGGCACCAAGACGATGGTGGAAATGACAGCCGTCGCTAATGCCACAGGTCTTAAGCCTGAACGTCCAGGAATGCGCGGCATGACCTTGACGGTGGATGACTTAGCTAAGACTTTTGCGTTGGAGAACCAAGGAGGGGTCCTCACCCGCACCGGCATCGTGGATTTTGTCCACGGGATCGCTCCGGGGGTATTTGTGGTTGTTGCTACCGACAATGAGGTTATTCTAGATAATATGATCTATTTGAAAGTGGGAAGCGGTCCTCAATGGACACTCTACCGCCCTTACCATTTGGCAAATTTGGAAACTCCCCATACCGTGGCCAAAGCTGTGCTCTATCACGATATTTGTTTAAAGCCTTTAGACTATCCTGTGGCAGAAACTGTGGCACTAGCTAAACGGTCATTGCACCCTGGCGATACTATTGACGGGATCGGCGGGTATACTGTACGCGGTCAAATTATGACGTATGAGGACGCTCAAAGCGCTAACGCGGTTCCACTGGGCGTAGTGGAAGGCGCAGAAATCATTCATGATGTGCCTAAGGGGCATGTCGTGCGGTGGTCCGATGTGCGGGTAAAAGATGATTCTATGGTGGTTACGCTACGAAAACTTCAGATGCAGTGGCTAGAGAAAGAGGGATAGGCATGACTCGATCGTTAATTGAATCTCAACCAAAACTATCCATGATAGACCAATCCCTTGAGTGGTTTCGAACGATGTGCCGCATCCGCCGGTTTGATGAAACGATTGATGAACTGTTTGCCCAAGGCAAGGTGCATGGCACGACGCATTTATATATTGGTGAAGAAGCCGTTGCCACCGGGGCGATCGCCACGCTCAAACCCGGTGACGTCATTACGTCCACGCATCGGGGGCATGGACACAACATTGCCTTGGGGGGAGACATTCGCGCGATGATGGCGGAGTTATTAGGACGCTCCAGCGGCTATTGCCACGGCGTAGGGGGATCGATGCACATTGCCGATCAGGCACTGGGCAATCTGGGAGCCAATGGGATTGTGGGCGCCGGATTACCGATTGCCGTGGGGGCGGCCCTTGGTTTTCAGATGCGCCAAGAACCGCATCTGGTGCTGGCCTTCGCAGGCGATGGCGCACTGAACGAAGGGGCATTTCATGAAGCCGCCAATCTGGCGGCCATCTGGCACCTCCCCGTGGTGTTTGTGGTAGAAAATAATCAATATGGCATGAGCGGGTCAGTCAAAGAGATGTTTGCGATTGGCCACCTCGCCGACCGTGCCGTGGGCTATGGCATTCCGGCGACGATGGTGGACGGCATGGATATCTTTAGCGTCTGGGAAGCGGCATCCCAAGCCACTCAAGAAGTTCGAAACGGTCACGGGCCCCGCTTGATTGAAGCGGTGACCTACCGGTACAAAGGCCATTCCAAAAGTGATGCGAACCGTTATCGCACGCGCGAGGAAATTCAACAGTGGCGACAACGCGATCCCCTTGACCATGTGCGTCAGTATTTAGAAGACCAAGGCGTTGAAGCCGCCGCATTGGACCGCATCCGCCATGAGGAAATCCAGGCCGTGGCGCAGGCACTGGAATTTGCTGAGGCGTCACCATGGCCCGACGCGAGCACGTTGGAAGAGGCCGTCTATGCCCCAGAGGAGGTCGACCATGCCTGAGATGACGTATGCTGCCGCCGTACGATCCGCCATGGAATGGGAAATGGCCAAAGATCCGCGGGTCTTTATCATGGGCGAGGATATCGGCGTGTATGGCGGCGCGTTTGGTGTCACCATGGGGATGGTGGATCGGTTCGGGAAAACCCGGGTGCGGGACACCCCCATTGCGGAAGAGGGGATTGTCGGGGCCGGAATTGGGGCCGCCTTAGTGGGCATGCGGCCCATCGTCGAACTGCAGTTTTCGGACTTTATTATGAATGCCATGGATCAAGTGGTGAATCAGGCGGCGAAAATCCACTTTATGTTTGGGGGGCGCATGAGTGTGTCGTTGGTGCTGCGGGGCCCGGCTGGCGCTGGCACGGGAGCTGCGGCACAACACTCGCAAAGCCTTGAAGCCTGGTTTCACCACGTGCCCGGACTAAAGGTGGTGATGCCGGCGTTTCCAGACGATGCCCGGGGATTGCTGTTAGCCGCGATTCGGGATCCCAACCCGGTGTTGTTCTATGAACACAAGTTGCTCTACAAGGTAAAGGGGGACGTGACCGAGTCGGATGCGGCACAACCGTTGGGGCAAGGCATGATCCGGCGTTACGGACGCCACGCGACGGTGGTCACGTATTCCCTGATGGTGCACCGTGTGCTGGACGCCGCACTTCAGTTAGCAAAAAACGGATGGGACGTGGAAGTCATTGACCTGCGATCTTTAGTACCGATGGACATTCCGTTGATTGTCGACTCCGTGAAACGCACGGGACGGTTGGCGATCTGTCACGAAGCCGTGGGGCGAGGCGGCATCGGCGGAGAGATTGCCGCCCGGATCCTGGAAAGTGAGGCGTTCGATTTTCTCGAGGCTCCGCTGTTGCGCATCACCGGATTGAATACGCCGGTCCCCTATAGTCCCCCATTGGAGGCGGCGTTTATGCCCAGCGTGGACCGCATTGCGCAATCGTTGGAGACATGGCTGACACGGGAGGTCGTGCAGTCATGAGGGTTCTCACCTTGCCGAAATTGGGATCCACGATGGATGAAGGGACCATTGTCGGGTGGCACGTGGCGGCCGGAGACCGGGTGCAGGCTGGGGATGTGTTGTACGAAGTCACCACCGATAAAGTGAATATGGAGGTGGAAGCCGACCAACCGCTCAGGGTTGTCAAACTCTTAGTGCCAGAGGGGGCGACTGTGGCAGTGGGGAGCGAGGTGGTCGTCATCGCGTCCGACGACGACGAGGATCTGGGACACGCGGACGAGCGTCCCGCGGTCTTGACCCCGACGACCTCGAATGGGGCGGGGAGCACCCGGCCTGCGTCCCCTACCCCAGAACTGGCTCCCACAGCCACCGCGGAGTCGCGCCCCATCACGCCTGTGCGCGCGTCACCCGCGGCCCGACAGCAGGCCCGGGCACGCGGAATTGATCTGACCACGATTGCGGGCACGGGGCCACGGGGCCGGATCACGCGAGCGGATGTCGAGGCTCAGGTAGGGCGTCGTTTCGCGGCCATGCCCGATAGTGCAGGAGCTCGGTCCGAACGCGACCCGCGTGTCGCCGCGGGGTGGGAAGGACCCCGAGCGGTGATTGCGCAACGGATGAGTCAATCGGCCCTTATCCCCCAAGTGACCTTAACGATGCCCGTGGATATGCGCGCTGTGCTGGAGCTTCGGACACAGTGGACGGCACGGGGCACGAAGCTCTCCGTGGCCGATTTTGTGCTATTGGCCGTCAGCCGGATGTTACTGGCCCATTGCGGACTGAACGGATGGGCCGAAAATGGTCAGTACACCCCGGCCCCTGGGGTCGATTTAGGCTATGCCGTGGACGTCGCAAACAACGGGCTCTATGTCGTAACGATACGGGACGCCCACAAGCTGACCCTCTCGCAAATCGCCGAACAACGCCAGCAGCGCACGGAACGCGTGGTCAATGGACGCGCCACGCTCGATGATCTTGGTAGACCATCGTTTACGGTGTCCAATCTCGGGCCGATGGGTGTGGAAACGTTTAATCCCCTGTTAATGCCGCCGCAAGTCGGCATCTTGGGGGTGGGGGCGGTGCAGAGGACGGCGACGGAGGACCGGCTACTGTTGAGCCTCACGTTTGATCATCGGGTGATCGATGGCGCACCCGCAGCATGGGCATTGAAGCACCTCAAAGACTTTCTGGAGGTGCCGGGATTGATGTTGTAGCGTACAATAGACAGGGAGGGAGGGATCCTGATGGACCCGGTGCTGGAGCCAACGGAAGTAGAACTCCTGTGCATTCCGTGTCTGCATCCGACCGTGCATACGGTGACGTATATGGATCGGCGCCTCGTATCCCTGGAGTGCGAAGAATGCCATCACCGCACGGAAATGGGCGAGGGTGGCACGGCGAACCAGACTACGCATCGGATTACCTTACGCGATATGGAACGGTTATATACCGAAGAATTTTTGCACCGCATTTTAACCAAACCGCAGCGGATTACCCAGGAACTGGAGGAGGATTTATCGCTGTTTTTGGCGACTTTGCCCTTGCGGATGGTCACGAAACCCTATCGCGTGATGAAAGAAATCTTACGGCATGAAGACCGTTCAGACTCCTAACGTCAGTAAGCGGATCATCCCCACCTTGATCGAAAAGGCACTGTTTACGGCAGACCCCTAAATTTATTCATGGGGTCTGCCGCTCTGCGAAGCAATTCTCTCGTGATTTCGAGCGCAACCTTACCAGAATCGGGCGTAAAGCCCTGGCGTTCACGCCTAGGGATATCATCCCGTTGGCCTGATAGGGCCAAATCTTGTTCCCTCGCAATGTTGTGCTAAAATATTCTCAATCGACGACGACAACCCAGTCTTCGTCGTCATATTTCCGACAGGGCGGGACACGCCCGGTGAGCCTGGGGAGCACCGACCGGCCCATGGCCCTAAAGAAGCAATGGTGCGATGAAGCAGGAACCCGATGCCGTGAGGATCGGGAATTCTCCGGATTTATCTGTGGGGAGGATGTCAAGAGAAACAGCTACAAAATATCAAATAGGCGACTTGAAGATGCCAATCCATTGTTTTTGGCTATTCACACCATATTTTGCGACTTCACGCCACCGAACCTGCTATTACCAATGAGCACACATTGAAAACCGAGGGCTTTACGTCAATCATAGAGAGAGTCCCGCTGATAACCCACGATCCTTTGCTGGCTCAGTCGGGTTGCATGACTGTCTGGGAACGCTAATTCGGCATATTGGCAAAAGGGCCCGTCACGTCTCGTCTTATGGGCCGTAAAGTCAACTTGCCCCGCCAATGTATTAGCACTAGCGAGGCATCGAATTCCATTAACTTTGGGCACGGATTACGACAGTTTTTGCGACTCGGCGGTTTGTGCGGATAGGGGCCCCAAGGCATTCCACACTTCGAGTTTGGTACCGATCCGCTGTATCACCTCATCGGTAAATTCAGTGGTTCCTGTGCTTCCGCCCAAGTCGGGAGTTTTAATTCCGTTGGCGACGGCTTCCAATGTAGCCTCATAAATGGCCCGCGACGCCATTTGTGGCGCTTCTTCGTTGCTGTAGGCCAGGAGGGAAGCGGTAGCTAAAATCATTGCCATGGGATTGGCAATGTTTTTCCCAAACAGCGTGGGTGCCGTGCCGTGAGGAGCTTCAGCCATCACAACCTTCGGCTGCCAAGCATCATCAAGAGACAGCAGTAAAGATTCGGCGCCAGCCAATGAACCAAACATTTGCAAGACCAAATCAGAGAGGCAATCACCATCCCGATTTAACGCTGGAATGACCAATGCCTCGCCAGCCTTTACTAGCAACAGAGCATACGTGGCATCGATCAACTGGGGTTCATAAGGCACTTCGGGATGACGGCGGGCCGCGGCATCCATTTCTTCTTTAAACATGCCCTCATAAATTGGACTGACGGTAAATTTTGGGCCGCCGAAGACTTTGGCGTGCATTCTTTTCGCATGCAAAAATGCGTATTCTGCAACACCGTGACAAACCTTGCGGGAAATCATTTCCGTGCGGTAAGCCAGTTCATCCCCGCCTTCGCCAGTCCGCCACTCTTTGGCTCCATAGGCATCATCAACAGCCATTCTAACCACGGAAATGGGGGAATAGACTCCCACCGGCGGAGCGATGCCAGGCATTCTGCGTCCGGTGCGGACAATGACGGTGCCGTCGATTTCGTTTCGTAAAATGGCATTGGGGCTACCCACATCGTCTTTGGACTCCGGTGTGATCGTCGCGGCTTTTAGCCCAAACCGGTAGGTCTTCATCGCCCGCGCCGCTTCCAGCACCACTTCGTTGTGGGTACGGCGGCGATTGTCCAAACTGAGGTCGAAACGAACAATCTCGACAGGGAATCCTAATACTTCAGAAGAAAGCACTCGTAATGCTTGTTCTAATAGTTCCTGACCTGTTTGATCTCCATCGGTGACCACGATATGCATAATATTTAATCCCATTCCTCTCAGAGTGTCCACGTGACTGATACCGTTTCCACATCATAAATTATAACACACCGCAATTTTCCGCTCCGGCAAGATTTTAGTATTAAACTAAAAGGAGCCTGTCAGAATTTGGCCAAGATTTCGGTTGCGTCGTATGGCCCTACTTATTGGGACCTTACGGACCTAGTTAACAGGGCCGAAGAATATCGAAAATCAGTTAGAAGGAGAAGGGAGCGATCTATACCATGAAAGGATACGTTGCAGGAGGGCAATCTGCCCCTGCGACGTCACCAAAAGAACCTCTCGGTGCGGCGACGTCACTGTTTTCAGAATTGAAACCGCCTTTAGATTTTAAGTCAGCCTTCTATGAAGCCTTACGTTGCTTATATTGCGGGGGAGACGGTATTTTAGCTCCGTGTACCCTAGCCTGTCCCGCCGCCATTGATGTGCCGAAATTTATTAAGGCTATCGCAAAAGGAGAACCTGGACTGGCAGCCCAGGTCATTTTTTCGGCAAACCCCTTAGGCGGGTCTTGCGCTCGGGTGTGCCCTACCGAGGAATTGTGCGAAGGGTCTTGTGTATTAGAGGAACAAGGCAGGCGCCCGGTGTCTATTGGACGTTTACAGCGCTATGCCGCTGATAAACTTTTAGATAATCCCGATACCGCGACGAATCTCGTAGAAACCAACGGCGTGAGCCATAAAGTGTCTGTCATTGGGGCCGGACCGGCAGGAATGGCATGTGCCAGCCGATTGGCACAATGGGGATATTCTGTCACCGTTTACGACTCACGTCCGGAACCTGGCGGGTTGGTGCGATTTGCCATTGCACCCTACCGTTTACTTAAGGAACCGTTGATGGAAGAAAAGGCGCGCCTGGAGCAAATGGGGGTGCAATTCCGATTTAACCATCCGATATTAGGCACAAGTGCGGTGCGTACATTGGAAAATGAATCAGAAGCCATATTTTTAGGTGTGGGATTGGGGGAGGATGTACCGATAAGTTATCCAGGAGACCATCTTCCGGGGGTGTGGCAGTCGCTCGCCTTCATTGAAGAGATTAAAACAGGCCATTTGCCGTCCGTGGGCCGCCGAGTGGCGGTCATTGGGGGTGGCAACACGGCCATTGATGTGGCGCGTGAAGCCTTGCGCTTGGGTGCCGAAGAGGTCACTATCGTGTATCGCCGTACCGAGGCAGAAATGCCTGCCTATCGACAAGAGGTCAAAGACGCTGAAAGAGAGGGCGTTCGGTTTTTGTGGCTAACCATACCTGTTCGGCTTCTCGGCACCAATCGACTGGAGTCCATGGAATGTCAAAACATGAGGCTTGGTGAACCGGATGCTACTGGTCGGAGACGTCCTGAACCCATTTCAGGAACCGAGTTTATTCTTCCTATAGATACCGTGATTCGTGCTGTCGGCCAACGACACCGAACCGAGTTACAGGATTGGATTCCCAACCTGGAAATGAAGAACGGATTGATCGCAGTTCATTCCGACTCCATGCAGACTTCGAATCGTAAGTACTTTGCTGGAGGAGATGCGGTGAATGGGGGGGCCACGGTCGTAGAAGCGGTGCGCATGGGAAAGGTTGCGGCAGAGGGGATTCGGGCCTATTTGGAGCCCAGCCTAGCGGTACCGGAAGACACCACGACCTCTATGACGCTCCCGGACGTTCTCGACCTCGTTCCGCAGATGACCTATCACCAAGGGAGTGCCTCTCTCAAGGTCAATCGGGACTGGTGCAAGGGCTGCAACATTTGTGTGGAGGATTGCCCGGCCGGGATTTTGGCCTTGGATGATAACGAGTTAGTTTACGTCACCCATATCGACCATTGCATATTATGTGGCATTTGTGCCCTGCGGTGTCCCGATTTTGTCTTTTCATTGGCAACTCCCGACGGAGAAGTAATGGCTGGGCCCGGTGACGACACCCTGATGGCGGATGATGGGCTTAAGGACAAGACAGGAGGCCACCAGTATGCGACTAGTGCAAGGAAATGAAGCCGTGGTTTTAGGGGCATTAGCCGGCGGTTGCAATTTTTATGCCGGATACCCTATTACTCCGGCGACCGAGATCATGGAGCAAATGGCGCGGGTGTTGCCAGCTCGTGGCGGCGTATTTATCCAAATGGAAGATGAGTTGGCTGCCCTGGGAGCGGTGATTGGGGCCGCCTGGGGTGGAATGCGAGCCATGACAGCGACTTCCGGGCCCGGTTTTTCTTTAATGCAAGAGCATATTGGCTACGCGGCCATGACGCAAACACCATGTGTCATTGTAGACTCGCAGCGGGTGGGCCCGTCGACCGGACAACCGACCATGCCGGCTCAAGGAGATGTGATGCAGGCCCGATGGGGTTCGCACGGCGACCGCCCGGCAATAGTGGTGACGGCCTCTTCGGTAAAAGACGCCTATCAGATGACCCAATTAAGTTTTGAGTGGGCGGATACCTATCGTTTGCCTGTCATTGTGTTGCTGGATGCCGTATTGTCTCACATGAGGGAAAACGTTGAACTGCCACCTGCGCCGCCGCCGTTTTCGAGAACTCTCTCGCCAGACGTGGATGTGGAAAAACCATTCGGCAATCATCCCTTTGTGCCCTTCGCAGAGACAACTCGCACCATCGTTACTGGATTAGCCCACGATGAAACAGGAGCTACTCGGGGTACGGTAGGCCATGCGAGCGAGAAAATTATTCGTGATGCCTTTAATCGTTTGAATCATGACTATGCCGCGATTACACAATATCGCGAGTATCGTTTGGAAGATGCAGCATGGGCCGTAGTTAGCTATGGCATCACCGCACGAGCGGCGCGGGCAGCGGTTGATATCCTAAGAGGAGAAGGGATGCGAGTGGGGCTGTTGGAACTCATTTCCCTCTGGCCATTTCCAGAGCCCACGGTGCAATCACTGGCGCGGCAGGTGCAAGGAATTCTGATGCCGGAACTCAATTTAGGCCAGTTGATCTTGCCGCTTCGGGCGGCAGTTGAAGGCATTTGCCCGGTGGCAGGTTTGGGCAGGGCAGATGGAGAATTGTTTACGCCGGAAGAAATCGCCAATGCTATGACATCGCACAGTACTCATGCCGAAAGGAGGGTTTCCCATCATGCCTAAAATGGGTGAGGATTTGCACCAATACCTGCGTCAGCAAATGATGCCAACGGTCTGGTGCCCCGGGTGCGGGCACGGCAACATAGCGCGAGCTATTGCTACCGCGTTGGAGCATCTTGGGACGGATCTTGGTCAAGTGGCGATTTTGGGCGGCATTGGGTGTTCAGGGCGGACGCCGTTTTATTTTAATACCAATGCGATGCATACGACTCATGGGCGAGTGCTTGCCTTTGCCACCGGTCTAAAACTTGCAAATCCGCGATTGACAGTAATAACCGCCATGGGTGATGGGGATGCTTTGGCGATCGGGGCGGGACATTTTATTCATGCAGCACGCAGAAATATTGATTTGACAGTCATTTTGTACAATAATAGTATCTATGGGATGACTGGCGGCCAACAGGCACCGACCACACCCTTCAATTTTCGGTCGACCACGTCACCCTTTGGCAATATCGAGCCCACATTTGATACGGTTGATCTGGCATTGGCTGCGGGAGCCACCTACGTGGCAAGAACCACTACATTTGATTTTGCTGAAATGCCTGAATACATCTTAGGTGCGATTCGTCACCCTGGATTTGCCGTGGTTGAGATCCTAAGCCAATGCCCTACGTATTTTGGCCGACTCAACAAATTGGGCGACCCTCCTGACATGCTTGAATATGAACGTAATCATACTATTGTTGCTGATGAAGAATCGGTGATTAGTAGGGATGAGTTGTTGGGCAATCTGCCGGTTGGAGTATTTCGGCAAGAAATTCGTCCCGAATACACACATCAATATGCTGATCTATGCCAGGCACGGGGAGGTGCTTATCGTGCATGAAGTTTTTCAAAAGCCGGATCCCCTGCGCATTCGTTTGTCCGGGCGGGGTGGACAGGGAATTATTTTGTCGGGGGTGATTATTGCGCAAGCCGCCATGAATGGAGGCCAATTTGTGGTTCACACCCAGAGCTATGGGCCTGAAGCGCGGTTGGGCGCATCAAAATCAGAAGTCGTAATTTCCCAGCGGGAAATCGCGTTTCCCGAAGTTGTCTTGGCAGACATCCTCTTGTGCTTGTCACTGGATGCCTTTCACAAATATGGGACCCAAGTGGCATCCCATGGGTTGTCTGTCGTTGACGACCTAGTTCCTATCGAACGGCCGAGAGAAGGACAAATTGTTCTACCACTCCGCCGCACAGCGCGTGAGTTGGGAAATGAGTTGACTGCCAATATTGTGGGCATCGGGACAGTGATTGCACTGGCCGAAATCGTCGAAATCGCTCACGTGCGACAAGCCATTAAGGAGTGGGTTAAACCTGAGTTTCATATGATTAATTTACAGGCGTTCGATCGAGGGCTCCAGCTAGGCGGCCGCTTTCGGGTTTCGGCGTGAAATGTTGAGTTGCCTTAGATACAGGGAATCAGTCTTGAAGTTGGATTTGGCATTAGCCAGCGAGTATGATGTTAAGTACACGGAAAATGAGGGAATGGTTTTACATGTTTACTGTTTCCCTCGTCATCTAGAACAACGGATCGGGCAGGAAAAGGTCCGAAAAAGGGAGCGATCAGTGTGAAAATTGGGGTCCCGCGCGAAACCTGGCCCGGAGAACGTCGTGTTGCCCTGGTCCCGGATAGCGTCAAACGGCTGGTGGCAAGGGGGCACCAGGTAGTAGTGGAAGCTGGGGCAGGATCAGAAGCATTTGTAGCGGATAGTGCCTACCGTGCCGCCGGAGCCACAGTAGTGCCGGATTTTGCCACCTTGGTTCCGGAGGTCGCCGTGGTGGTCAAAGTGCGACCGCCGTCGGTGGACGAAGTGGATCTATTGCGTCCGGGTCAGATACTGGTGGGATTGCTGCAACCGCTTCTGAATCTGGAATTGGTTAGTAGACTGCGAGATCAAGGCATTACCAGTTTTAGTCTCGACGCGTTGCCTCGCATTACCCGAGCCCAGAGCATGGATGTTCTGTCGTCTCAGGCCACAGTCAGCGGATACCGTGCGATTATTTTAGGCGCACAGTATCTTCCCAAACTGTTTCCCTTACTGATGACGGCTGCGGGCACGATTGCTCCTGCGAGGGTCCTCATCCTGGGGGCTGGGG
>JAJZZP010000020.1 GCA_021797515.1 Bacillota bacterium
TACCGTACCAGCGCCGCCTCTTAGATGCGCTAGGCGTGCCGATTGACCGGGGGTTTATCTGGGACCCGTCGGGCTAACGGCCAAAAAAATTCCACGATTTTCCGTTCCCTGACTCGCGGAACCTGGGCTGTAAGGTCGTCTTTGATAGATAAAGAAGAAGATAAAAACCGTGCACTCACAGCGCACGGTGCAAAAATTGTGAATCCGATGGGGTATCGACGGTCTCCATCCGCTGGGGGCACCGGTTCGACCCGATGTTCGTGGCAAATACTGCCGTTTGGCGGGGGAATATTTGTGGCTTTTACGCCCCTTACGGATCGGGTCAGATCGGTACGGAATGATGGGCACAACATTATCGACTCAACTGTTGGATGAGCGCGTCATTGGCGGTTTGTTGTGTGTGAGGTCGTCCTCTAACACTCAGGCAATGAGCGGATTTTTCAGGTTACCCATCACCCTATGGGTGTGGATCTTATAGGCTGCGTACTTGAGATGGCGTTGGTCCCATGTCTCGAGCGCGGCGTGCGGCAGCACTTCGGCCCCAACATGGGTCACTGACGCTTCTACCGTGCCTGTGGGAAGCACGATCTTGACGACCGGCACCGGTGTCCCTTGGGCTTTGAGATGGCGGGCCCGTTCCTGGGTGATGCGAATCGTCACCGTCGCGTCGGGTTCCGTCGTGCCCAGCACCGCGTCCACAAATGTGCTGGAGACCCGCATGAGATAACACAGCCACTCCGGGGTCCACGCAGGAATAAATGCCCGAGAGGGATACCCGCGATCGCGGATCCAGAGCGTCCGGCTATCCCGCGGCAACAGCCGCCGCAAGGCTTGGAGGTGCGCCAACGCCAGATCCTGCTCTCCACGGTCATACCGCTCCAGCGCCGCATGAATCACCAGGGAGTTTTCCATGTCACAGAGAGGGGACGCCCGGGCCCGGGCGTCCGCAAACTCCCCGGTGTCCGTGGCTTCCCCCTAGGCGGTCCGTAAAGCGGGCGTATTCGGGAGTGCCATGACCGACCCGTCTATCGCCCGGATCCGAAGGCCGTGAAAAGTCTGATCGTCATCATCGGCGTAGCAGCGTGGCACAACGGCGTCATTCCACCGCGTAAAGGCATCGGGAAGCAGTGTTTGTCGGGCTTCGGCCAATGATGGTTTCGTATCCGTCGTGGTATGCACCTCCGGAGGCCTCGGGCTTCGGCGAAACGCATCCCATTCGAGTTGTGAGGAACGGCGCATCGGGTTAACAATCACGCTCCACACCGCCAAAAAACCCATTTTGCGTTGCCGGGTGAAGTCTTGGGGCCGTTGCTTAGCCGTGGCCGGAAAACTCGTCTTCTGCAGTAGACGGGAAACGCGGTCAAATAACGCAGTTTTTTCGTTCAGGCGCTCCCGCCTCCCCCCTCCACCAGGCTCTTTCTCAAATCCGGTGAGGGAGGATGGACATTGCGGGGCTTTGCGCGTCGGTTTCACCACCATTTAGAGACCTAATGGATTAAAAAAAGGACGACAGTCAACCCGACGGAAGCTAGCACGGTGCCCGCAAGCACCAATGGAAACACGCGGTGCGGCACACGACGACTTAATAATGCCCCGGTTGCCGAACCAACCAGTGCAGCTGGGAGCCAATACAGTGCCGCCGTTAGGGCGGCAGAATCGACGATGCCTGAGCTTAGTAAGACCCCGGTTCCAATGAGGCTACTCAATAGATTGAAGGCGGCTAGAGACCCGCGGACTTCGTCAGTGCGCCAGCCCTGGGCCGCGATGAGGAGGGCCACCGGAGGCCCTCCCATACTTGTACTGCCGTTCAAAACTCCGCCGATGAAACTTGCCATCGCCAACCCGCCACGCTCAAATCGCGGGGGCAGGGGGCGAGGACGCCATGCGAAAAAGGCTAAGGCTGCCAATAAAGTGGCAATTATAATGACCACACGCAGAGTTCCTTCAGGCAGTATGGTCAGAGCAACCAAACCCGGCAGTGTGCCCAGTGCTGAGGCACCCACCATCACCAGCACGGTAGACCAACGTAAGTGCGCGCGCGTCTGGATGATAACAGCACCACTCAGCGAAGCGCTGAGCACGAGTGCCGAGAATACGGCGACTCGCGGCGAAAGGAAAAGCGCCGCCAGGGGCGTAAACACCAAAGCAAACCCGAAACCCGTTAAACCTTGTATCAGGCCCGCAAGACTCGCGACAATTGTTCCCATCCACCAAAATGTCATCAATTCGTCTCCGTTTGCGCTGGCAGAAAACACGCGCCACGCCTAGTTGATCCCTGTCGTTTGATCCTTCATACGGGCTTAACGTAGTGGTCGCCATCTCCGCTTGGCATCCACTAGTTGTTTGGCACGCTTGCCACAAGCAAAACGCTTGGAAATAGACCTGTAGGGTCCTGGTTAGAAAAACCTGCAATACTGTAATTGAGGGTTTTCTCGGTTCCTTCCGGGACCCGCAGTCCTCACAGGATTCGTCTGCTCGGAGGTGGCTCTCGCCCCATCGCGTGGGGATGTTTTTCCCCCGCGCCCCCACTCAGGAGCCCGACAGGAGAAGGATGGTCTGACGCCCCCATCGGTGTCCTGACGGTGGTACCCTGAGTCCCAGTGTTAGTGGGTCCTTTGGATGATGTCCCGCCGCTCCTTTCACCACGTGGTGGCGTCGGGGAGAATCGGATCCCGATCATTCGGAGAATAACGTCTTGCGATACCCTAACCAGGCACTCAAATACTGATGGTGTGATGCCAACGTCTGCGTCATGACCCGTTTAATCCGGGCCCACGCACTCCAATCATTTTTCCGATAGGGCGGGTCGTTCCATTGATTGCGGTCCTGCATCCAGTGACTCACCCTTGCTGGCTTCTAAGACAGAAACTTGCCTAGGAAGGCTTTTGTACGGTCATGTTTCGGATGAGAGAAAATGTCATCTGCCGTTCCTTCTTCCACAATACTCCCTTGGTCCATGAACACGACACGATGGGCCACGTCCCGCACAAATGTCATCTCATGACTAACAACTAACATGGTCATCCCTTCTTGGGCCAGTTGACGCATCACGCCCAGCACTTCTCCCACCAGCTCGGGATCTAGGGCTGACGTCGGTTCATCGAAGAGCATCGCCTCGGGCTCCATGGCCAACGCTCGCGCAATCGCCACGCGTTGTTGCTGACCTCCAGACAGCATGGCGGGATAACTCCCGCATTTGTCTTCCAGGCCTACACGGGCCAGCAACTCGATAGCGCGTGCTTCGACCTCCGGTCTCGGACGATGGCGGACGTGCAGGGGGGCCTCCATGACGTTTTCCAGGGCTGTCAAATGAGGAAACAGGTTAAACCGCTGAAATACCATCCCTACACGGGTCCGCCGCCGTGCAATTTCTTTCTCACGATCCTCTATGAGACGTCCATTCACGAGCCGGTACCCTACCATCTCTCCATGGACCAAGATGTGCCCCGCGTCGATAGTTTCAAGGTGGTTGACACAGCGTAAGAAAGTTGTTTTTCCCGAACCACTTGGTCCGATCAACACCACGACCTCTTGCGGAAATACCTTGAGGTTGATTCCCCGTAGGACCTCGAGTTCCTTAAAACGCTTATGCACGTCCACTGCGTCGATGACGGGGACCTTCGGGTCGTTCGGTTTGTTTGCTGGCATCCCTCTGTTCATCGGTTCACCCCCGCGCGTATTAGTCGGGCACGCTGCCTTTTTGGGGGCGCGGACCCTGAGCTCCCACGCTGGCTCCATCGTTCTACGCGTCCTTGAATGAGGGTAAACAGTGAGGTGAGGCTCAGGTAATAAATCGACGCCACCGACAACAATTCAAGCGTTTGAAAGGTCGTACTGATGACATTTTCTGTCCGCAGTAATAGCTCTGAGACCGCAATCACCGACACCAACGAAGTGTTCTTGAGCATAGCAATGAATTCGTTACCGGTCGGTGGAAGGATTACCCGAATCGCCTGCGGTATGATAATGCGTCGCATCGCCAGCGCATAGGGCATCCCCAAGGCTTTTGCGGCCTCCATTTGGCCACCGTCGACGGATAACAGTCCGGCACGGATGATCTCACACATATACGCGCCCTCGTTAAGGCCTAACCCTAGCACGGCAGATTCGAGTCCCGTGAGCCGTATACCTATCTCCGGGAGCCCCGAATACCAGAGAATCAATTGGACAAGCAATGGGGTACCCCGGAATAGCCAGACATAAAAACTGGCCACGCCCCTTATCGGCCAAAATACCGAGATCCGGCCGAGAGCCGCCACAAGGCCCAGTACTAACCCCACTGCCATCGCCACCAGCGTTAACCATACCGTCGTCCATACGCCCCCAAGGATATAGGGTGACACCAGATTTTGCCAAACGACCTGAAAGTTGAAGTGCATCCGTAATCTCCTCCGATGGCCATCGCCTTATCTACTATAATACGGGCCCCCGCTCAGAGGCACGACTAGACATGCCACGCCTATTTGCCGAAGTACTGGTTTAAAATCTTCTGGAACGTGCCGTTTTTCTTGAGTAGTTGTACGGCTTTAGTCACCGCTTTGACCAAGGCGGGGTCGTGTTTATTAATGGCGATACCGACGGGCTCCGATGCAAAAGGCTTCGGCACGACATAGAACTCGCTGGGATGTTGTTTTGCATAATACTTCGAAATAGATGTGGTTAAGAGGACTGCCTGAACGCGGCCAATCACCAGCTCGTTCATGGCGTCGGTCGCTTGTTGGAAAGTCAGGACGGAAATCGGAGCCTTGCCCGCGGCTTGGAGCTTCTGGTTTTCTGCGTCGGCAGCGGCTTGCAGTGTTGTCCCCAATTGCACAGCTACCGTCTTCCCCGATAGGTCGGCCAAATTGGTGATGTGTTTGGGATTGCCGGCGGCCACGACAATACTGCTCCCATCGGACAGATACGGCACAAAGTCGACCACTTGGGATCGCTGCGGGGTAATGTTCATGTCCGCCATAATCATGTCGATGCGGTTCGCATTAAGAGCCGGAATAAGGCCTGCAAAGGCGATCTGTACAAATTGGGTCTTAAGCCCCATGGACTTGGCGATCGCCTCACCGAGTTTGACGTCAACGCCCGCTGGTTGATGTTGGTTGTTGAAGAATTCCATCGGCGGATACTCTAATCCCGATCCGATCAGGAGGGTACCCGTCTTGGCAATGGCGGAGGGCGCTTGAATTGGGGCCGGTGCAGCAGCCGATGGGTTAGTTGGACTACTACCGCAAGCGGCTAGGAATGCTGAGAATGCGACCGCAACAGCAACTGTCGCACTAATGCGACGAATTTTACTACTCATATCCATCATCAATCATCCTTTTTGTGTTTTTCGTAAAGTTCGCGCGTACTAGATTAATACCCTGGGAGCGCGACTGAGCAACTGCGGCCCGTCGTCTAGAAGGACCACCATGTCCTCTTGCTGTCCTTTGCCAACGCCAGGGATTGTAAAGGAGGGTTCTAAGCTAAACACCATGCCTGCTTGCAAGGGGATGCTCCCACCAGGCATAATCCATGGGTTCTCCACGCACTCGATCCCCACACCATGCCCCATCGGAAAGTAGCGGGACTCCCATTCAGTGCCCGTGTAATACTCTCCCACCCTTCGTACGACCTCATCGCCAGTCGAACCAACGGTCAAAGCGGCGATCGTCCGGTCGAGCAACTCAATGGACCGTCCAAGTAATTCCGTTCGCACCGTGTCCGTGTTTCCCACAGACCAGGTGCGCGCGACATCGAACACATAATTGTCGACCCAGCCCAAGAGGTCCATATACACGAGGTCCCCTGCCGCCAAGCGTCGCGATGTAGCCATAGGCCATCGTCCTTGTGCTAAAACCTCATCACCAGCGCGCAACCGCGTGCGAACCACGTGGTCAGCGCCAGCTTCCATGCAAGCACGATGGACCGCGACAGCGACGTCTCGTTCACGTGCACCGGGTCGAGTGGCAGCGAAAGCCGCAGCAATGCCAATGTCCGCTATAGCCGCGGAATGACGGAGCATCTCCTGTTCGAAGGGACTCTTTACCATACGCAACGACGTTAGCAGATCGTCGGCGATCACCCATTGGACGTGAGGAAACGTCTCGATGAGTTTGCGATAAATCATGACTGGCATTACGTCCGAACCCGCGATGCCAATTTTAGGATGGGGAATTTTCGTTCCCTCGGCGCGTAACGCGGTCGCGATCGCTCCAGAGAGGTCGAGGGTCTCCACAATGTCTCCCACGGTGGACGCAAGAGCGGTGCGATCCGCTCGGTACGAGCCAAACAATTGAATCGGATCGTCCTTTTTGATCAATGCTGCCGCAAACCCCGCCCCGTTTCGCACTGCATCGGACGCCCACGGCGGAAACACGTTACGGTGCCCGGTTAAGTAGAGAACGTTCCCTTCACGCTCCATGTATGCGGAAAACGCCAGTAGCACATCGAGTTCTCGCATGTCCATGCCTGAGCGAACCGCGGACAGGCGTTCTCGGTATTCGGTGTCGGTTGGGCGCCGCGGGCGGAAGATCTCGGAATCGGCCTTAAGCGAGGACCCATTGTTTGATGGCATTTTTTCACCCGAATTAGTTTTGTTATTCATCGGTTTATCGTCCTATCTCCTCTGGATGTGGTAATGCGTCGCGGAATCGTCCTACGAGTCGCTTCGTTCCGTCCTGAATGTGCGCCGTGAGGTTTTCCACCGCGGTTGACTCATCTGCACTCTCAATAGAGGAGAGCAAGATCTGATGCTCAATGGAGAGAAGTCTCGGGTTCGGATACTCGAAACGAAACCGTGCGAAGACCATGCGGATCTGTCCCTGGATAGATTCGTAGAAATGGGTGACGAGGGGGTTGCCACAGGCGCTCACCACAGTTCTGTGAAATCGGAGATCAGCATCCAGCAGACTTTCCCAATGGTCCTGAACCGAGGCCTCTTCCATCTCCCGGATGATCGCGGAGAGCTCGCGTCGTGTTTCTTCTGCAGCATGCTGTATGGCCATACGAAAGGCGAATCCTTCCAAAATGATGCGGGTCTCTCCCAAGGCATAGAGATCTTCAGTGGTAAAGCTGCGCACAAAAGTGCCGCGGCGGGGGCGCATGATCACCAAACCATCCGCTTCGAGGGTTTTTAGCGCTTCTCTCAACGCCGTGCGGCTAACGGCAAACTCCGTTGCGACACTTTGTTCGGCAATCCGTTGATCCCACTCCCATTCTCCCGACCAAATGCGCTTTCGCAGTTCCTCCGCTATAAGATTAGGCAGAGGGTGTTGCTCGACCATTCTCGACATCACCTCTTTCGATTATCGATTGTCGACAATAATATTTAGTCAAGACCTTCCTGTCAAGAGGCAAAATTCGGAAAGAACTGCATGACTATAAAATTATGGGGATATGTAAATGTATCCTGCGGTATTTAGGAACGTGAATCGCGCTGAACATTCATCGAGAACATCCACCACATGGCACCCACCATTAGGAATTGGATTACGGCAAACGATAATACGGTCACTATTGAGGATGCATCGCTGCGTACCACCATGGCGGACAAGAGACCAAGAAATTGGAAATTACCGGCCCGAGCCACAATGCAAAGGTAGGTTTTCGAAGAATACGCGGTGGGTTGCCCCGAAAATCCAAAGTGGTTGCAACGTGATCTGGTGCTACTGATAAGGTAAAATGCCCATGAGTTGACTAGGTGAATTGACAGGATTCTGCTCGAGTACGCGTCCTAATAGGTTGGCGCTCATGCCATGTGCCATCGCTTCTACTAACACGGCTGTCATGAGATTCCCGGTGGCCTTGGGTATTGAGGGACTCCCGTTTTGCGAACGGCCTATCACACAAGGCCTACGTCAGGCAGACACGGGTGAATGCAGTGAGCAGTTCTAACACCCTCTGAAATGTACCCTGCTACACCTTCCCCCGTAGGTCATCAGGAAGCTCTTGGCTGCTCACCCACCATGCCTGCATTCCAGTGGCCACAGCCGGGCGAATGTCCGCATCTAAATCACAGTGCCGTTAGTAATATGACACGCAATCCCATTGCTTGCAATTTGGCTAAAAAGCCCACCGCGCCTACCACTGGATGACCGAGATGCCGCCAGTCTCGGAAAATAATTTGATAAAATAAGGCAAAAACCTCTTCTGTGGTCTGGCGCGGGACCCCGATGGTTTGACATAAATTGCGGTAAAAAACGTCTTGAAACAGTATTTGTTCGTATTCTTGCGACGTCGCCCACATTGTCGCCTCCCAAATTGCGTTGGAAAGGTTCAAGCGAGGAGCCACCCAATCATTAACTAACCTCACTACTGAGGAATGAAATCGTCGGATAACTGTAACAGCGTACGGTCCAAATCCACGCCAACCGCTCAAATCAGTGGCCCCATCCAATCCCTCCGTGCATCCTGCCTGCTATGATACACTATAGGTAGCAAGGATCATCCCATCTAGTACGGATAGTCGCACGCCCCACCCAACTTCAGGAGGCCACCACGATGATACAGGATGCCGAGGGTTTAGTGTTGGCGGGAGGTCGGTCTCAGCGCATGGGACAGGATAAAGCCGCTTTGTCTATTGCCCATCACCTTACATTGTTAGACCATGCCCGAGACATTTTGGAACATACGGTATCTGGCCCAGTGTATATTTCCCGACCCTATCATTGGCCCAATCCAACTTCTCTAGATTTGGTTGACGCCACCGACAACCAAGGTCCGCTTTCTGGAATTCTGCAAGGATTAAAAGCCTGTCGAAAATCTTGGCTGGCAGTTCTCGCGGTGGATTGTCCCAATGCTAATCCCACGTTATATGAGATGTTGTATAAGGCCCGCAATTCGACGACCATGGCAATCGTGCCCCGTTACGGGCAAATTTGGCAGCCACTCGTTAGTTTATGGTCTCCGAGTCTGATTCCGATGGTTGAAGGCCAGTTAAAACTGGGGCAACGCCGAGTGGGATCCGCACTTCCCGAACGCGTCACCCGCTTGGTGGACATAGAAGATGTCCAGTGGCTGGCAAACTTGAATACGCCCGATGACTGGAAAAAATGGCGCTCACCATCTCAAGAAACGGGGCCCCTATGAATCCACGAGTTTGGCATGTTGCCGGCCCATCGAAACAGGGAAAAACTTTGCTTCTAGAATCGCTAATTCCTTTGCTTCCGGGAACGGTACGGGTAATCAAGCATAGTCATCATGTCATGGAATCGGACAGTGAGTTCTCCGACACAGCACGGTTACATGGTGCCTTGTCCACCGCTCGCATTCACCCTAATGGGATTGTCGTCCGGGGTGGGCTGAAGGATCCTGCCCAGTTCTTCCGCTGGTACGGATACGATTGCAGCCACATGGTAGTCGAAGGGTATAAAAATCTTTCCACTCCTAAAATATGGGTCGGAAATCAAACAAGTTTAACCATTCCATGCAAAATTCTCATAGGACCTCAAAAACCTACCCAAAACTCAGAAATTTTTTGGTTGCGGTGTCGCCTTCCGTTAACATCTGATAGTGCGCAACAATTAGCCTTACAATTGTGGAACCTCAATGCTTTCGCTTCTTTCGAATGGGATGTTTGGCAGCATGCCTGGCAAGTTGCGGCCCACACCGGATTCCATGTACCATAAAATTATGCGTAAAGTAAAAAGAGGCTGCACGTCATGGCTTATACTTCAGTAACCGACGCTTTGGCACGCCTGTTCCAGGCTAGTTCACCCATTAATGATGTAGAGATCTGTTCCCTCCATCATTGTGCGGGGCGAACATTGGCCGAAACCTTAACCACGAGTTCACCCATTCCGCGTTTTGATCGAGCCGCGATGGATGGATATGCTGTGCAATCTCGCGACTTACCTGGTCAACTTACGGTAATGGGCACGATTGGTGCTGGCGATATTCCCAGCTTGGCATGCCAATCGGGCCAAGCCTACCGCATCTTTACCGGAGCCCCTTTGCCTCCCGGAGCAGATGCAGTAGTGGAACAAGAACAGGCAATGGCTGACAATGGCTTAGTGCGCATCGGTTCTCGGGTAAAGCCGGGACGCAATATATCCCCTTCTGGCAGCGAATTCGCTGCCGACACCGTAGTCCTGGGCCGAGGCCAACGGCTAGGCCCGATCCATGTCGGCCTGGTTGCCACCTTAGGGCTCAACTCTGTGCGCGTGTTGCGAAAACCACGCGTCCTGCTAGTGACCACAGGCACCGAGTTAGTGCTGCCGGGATCTCATTTGCCGGCAGCCCACATCTATGATGCCAACCGATTCGTATTGACAACCTGGCTTGAAGCTGCAGGTGCTCAGGTAACCGCGTTACCCATAGTGCCCGATATCCCTGGCCTCTTCATCTCCGAACTGCACCAGGCCTTGGCCATGGTTCCAGGATTTGATATGGTCATCACGACCGGTGGCGTATCTGTCGGCGACAAAGACGACGTTATCCAGAGCCTTCGTGAAAACAGCCATCTCTTGTTTTGGCGAGCCGATATGCACCCCGGAAAATCCATTGCTGGATCCGTCGTTGACAATGTTCCCGTCTTATCATTGTCAGGAAACCCCGGTGCCGCCATGACCTCTTGGGTCATGTTAGGGGTACCCTGGCTCGCCTACATGCATCACGGGCGCATTCGCCAAGAGATAGTGTTTGGCTGCCTCACCGATGGATTTCCCAAGGCTACAAGAGAAACCCGCTACTTGCGTAGCCGCATCATCGCTGACAAGTCAGGCAACATGTTTGATCTCAGTCTCCCTCAACAATCTGATCTCCTCTCGTCGTATGCAGTAGCGGACGCATTTGCTATCATTCCTCAAGGGAGCCCACCAATTGCTCCTGGAACTGTAATCACTGGACTAAGAACCCCAGGTCTAGGATCTACGGCATTAAGTTGGGATCCTAGCGAAAAGGAGGAAAATTGATCATGCCGCCTCTTCATAACACACTCTGCAGTATTGCCGAAAATTTTTCCGGCACATTTGCAGTGCACGCCGAACACCTCAGGACGGGCGAGGTCATTGCCTTTGGCAATCTCCATCCTATGGAAACAGCCTCCACCATTAAGTTGCCAATTCTGATTACCGCGATGCAGAAGGTTCACGAGGGTAAACTACGGTTGGAACAGCCAGTTCCGTTACTCCCCGACGATTACGTGACGGGTTCCGGGGTTCTGCAAAACCTTAGCCTTGGCACCATGTTGCCTCTAGCAGACGTCTTGATGTTGATGATTATCGTTAGCGACAACATGGCCACCAATATGGTATTGCGGCTAATAGGGCTTGACGCGGTGAACCGCCTGATGCAAGATCTCGGTGCTCGCAATACGGTAATTCGGAAACGGATAGATTTTCATATTCCGCCACCTATCGGTCTCAGTACCCCGAAAGACATGGTTCATTTGCTCAAAGGGATATACCATCGCCAGCTTATCAGCCCAACGGTCAGTGAATGGATGTGGGATGTTCTGACGCGGCAACAGTACAATACCATTTTAACAAGGCAGATGCCCTATAACCTTTTAAACAGCGAAACTGACGACCCTCCTCAGGTCATCATTGGGAGCAAAAGCGGTTCGGTCGAGGGAGTCCGCAATGATGTCGGCATCGTGACGACCCCGTGGGGCGACTATGCCATCGCTATCATGAGTGAAGCATGCCAAGATTTATGGTTCCATGTCGACAATGAGGCGCATCGGGTGTTGCCTGAGGTTGCTCTGCGGGTATTTCAATACTTTTGCCCCCAAGCGTCCTAAGTTAGCGCTTGGGTCCAGGTTTCGGGGTCAAATCCTATATAAATATGGTCGTTGGCACGCCAGATGGGCCGCTTAATAAGACGTGGTTCTTGAGACATTTCCTTTATCCACTGTTGCTCCGTCAAATCTCCATGTTGTAGTTCACGATACTTTGGACTCTTTTTGGAGATAAGAGGAATAAGATCGCCAATTTCATCGCGTATCGAGACGATTTCCGCCACCGTTAAGGGATTGGCAATGAGATCGCGTTCCAAAAATTCTACCCCATGACTGGCGAGCCACGCTCGCGCCTTAGCACAAGTGCTTCACTTACGATAGCAATAGAGTTGCATCGCCATAATTATCCCCTCGCTCGGGCATTTTTGAGACAATTTTTGCAAATGCCATAGAGTTTGAGTTCATGATCCAACACTTTAAAGCCGCGTTGTTGAAAAATACGTTCTTCCAGAAGATCTAGCAAATCTTCATTGAACTCTTCGACTTTCCTACACCGTAGACATACCAAATGATGATGGCGATGAAGTTCTTCTTGGTCAAACTCATACCGAGCTTTCCCATCGTTGAAGCTAATACGTTGCAAGATATTTAAATCCGTAAGTAATTCCAGCGCTCGATAGACAGTTGCCAGACCAATGTCGGCAAATTCTTTCTTGACTAAGTGATGCACTTCCTCCGCGGAAAGATGCTCGCCAGGATGATCTGCAAAAATCCGGATTACTAACTCTCGTTGCGGCGTCAATCGTTTAGAACCTTCCTCCAGCTTGCGGAACACTGCAGACAACTGTGGCACGCTATTTCTCCCCCTTTTTCATGGAGGTTACATTACCTTCAGTGTACCATGAAGCTGGCATAGGGTACACCGTTTAATGTGGGCGATAATGATTCACCCAATGGCATAACAATAGGCCCCGCCCACCCAAAGCGCTAACTCTTCGCTCAGAGCAACTGGGCCATATTGCATAATAGTGTTTCTGAATTAATCGGCTAGCACATGAGCCAAAGTGCTCTTTTGTACCCAAAGACGATTCTCAGCCTGATCCCAGACCTTTGACTGGGGGCCGTCAATCACCTCACCAGTAACCTCTTCACCCCGATGAGCAGGCAAACAATGCAAAAAGATGGCTTGCGACTTTGCCAGACCCATCAATTTCTGATTGACTTGAAACTTGTGCATTATTTCCCGTTTACGCTCCAAATCTCCTTCGTCCCCCATGGACACAAACACATCGGTTGCCAGCACATCCGCACCAAACACCGCTTGTTCAGGGTCATTGGTTACGGTCACCGATCCGCCTGTCATGGCAGACTCATTGCGGGCCCATTGCACCACTTCCCTGGCTGGTTCAAAGCCTTTCGGCGCAGCAATGGTCACGTGCATTCCTAACTTGGCGCCAATGACTAAATAAGAATGGGCCATGTTATTCCCATCACCTAAATATGCCAACTTGATATCAGACCAACCCCCAAATTCTTCTGAAATGGTCAGAGCATCGGCCAGCACCTGAAACGGATGTGCCCGATCAGTCAAAGCATTAAATACCGGAATGGTTGTGAACCGTCGTAATACCTGAACCGTTTCGTGTTTTTTTGCTCGCACCACGATACCGTCCACATACCGCGACAATACGCGCGCGGTGTCTTCAAGCGACTCTCCGCGGCCTAGTTGAGTGCTGCCCCAATCCATCCACACCATCTCGGCTCCGAGTTGTCCAATCGCCACTTGAAAGGATACTCGAGTTCTGGTCGAAGGCAATTCAAAAAGCAATGCCACGTGCTTCCCAGACAAAAGCTGCCGAGTGTCAACCACTTTCCGATTGGCCTTCATCCACTGAGCTGTTTTCAACAATTGGCGAATCTCTTCAGGCGTCCATTCCATCAACGAAACGACGGACCGTCCCTTTAACGCCGGTAATTCTGCTGTCATCCGTTCTACCACCAAAACCGCCCCCCGATGCAAAACTATACTCTATTACGTATGTTTATGCAACAAGATTTTGTTTATTGCCCCGAGATAACTTTGAATGGTTATTCGTTAAAAATTAGGCTAAGCGTTCCCAACTATTCAGGTAACCACTCTTCCTGCGTTTTCTCCCAAGCTTTACCTCGTGTGGGATCTTTCGTCGTAGAGTCGACTGATCCACAAAAGCTGAACGGTTCCCGGTTCTTTCGGTATGCTAAGGGGGTCCCTGTCTCTCCTGGGGCCTGAGGAACCGGAAGTGCCCGCCCTCATGGAAAAACCGCAACATCCTGTGCCGAACCCTTCATTGGCATCTAGTTCGGTCACGGAGGCACTAATCGCCAACACATGACAGTCGGGTTCGAAAACCGCATGCAAGACAATGATGAACCAACGCGAGAGTGAGTGGGGGAAGACGCGCAGGCGCACAAGCCCTCGCCACTTTACGTGCGATTCACCGATTTGGCTAAGTAGTAGGCATTGTGGATGTCCCATCCGTCAGCTCAAGTTGTCCCCCTGGCGCATGGCCACTTGACCACTAATTTAAGGCGCACTCGATCCGCACAATCATGCGATGTTTCACCGCGAGTTGGACGCGTTCAAAAAAGCCATAAAGGTGGTCAAAATTGACCGTGCCGGCGCTATGGAACCAGTGCCGTGCTGCTGCCACGCGTATCCCAGATTCATCGAAATGGACGACTGGCGAGGTCAAAATAGCGTCCTTCCGGCAGTCTTCGAATGCCGCTAACTGGGTATACAAAGTCTGCTGCTGTAGGGTAAAGGGGCCCCTCGCTCACCGGGTGGCCGGTTAAGTCTAACACCCCCGACACAACCGATCCGGTGGGAGCAGTGGGTAGGTGGAACCATAGCGGAAAAAGGCTTTCAGAGCCGGTCCATATTGGGCCGGATAGAGAACGGCATCCGGAAAAGCTGCCGTTGTTGCGTGGCTGACACGCGGAACAGATGATCGTTTCCGCCTGATATTCTGTGACTTCCCTACGCACGACCCAGTCATAGACTTGACGCCGGATCGATACGGTGGCCGGGCGGTGTTCGAGATCCTACCCACAGTGCTCGCAGCGGGTCGGCGGATGCATGACCACAGAATCTGGATCATTCCGCCAGGCTGTCCCGGTTGCCCTCCGCTCACGTTGCCGCTGGTCTCCCGCCGACTTGTGGGCGTCGGTTTCTCGTGGCCATCATTAGACGGGGGCTTGCTTCTATTGCGACGATTTTAATGGAGTTGACGCGTCAGTTCTTTCCCCTATGTTTCCAAATCGGCTCCGCGCAGGGTCAAGGCCATGGCGAGGTCTGCGACCTCATGCGGTGTCTGAGCGCAGGCGGCAACCCGCATTTCGTGCGTCAGTTTCCGAGGCCCCATCCCCCAGCCTCATTTCTTCACCGAATGAACTTTTTATAAAACATCCGTGGAAGAATATCCAGCCCCATTTTATGATGGTCCTGAGTAGTTACAGTTAAAGCGTGATTTGTCACGGACTCAGGGTTAAGTTTATGCTGTGTCTTAAGGAGGAACGGAGCAATGGGCAAAATCTCGGCAAAGGTTATCTCGCAAATTAGGAAAAGTATGAAGTTCACCCATGAAAGAAAGATTGTGTCGTTATCAGATTTTCTACGCCCAAAAGATGTCAAGACCGGTGAGGAACTCATTAAAATGGGATACGACCCCATTCATGCGGCTTATGTCTCGGCTCAAAATTTATTATCCTACTTTTCCGAAATGATTTCGGGCCTTCCCCCGCTAGACGAATTTTGGGAAATTGCTGACTTTGCCACAAAAAAATATATGCCCTCGGGCCCCCCGTGGAGTCCGCTTACAGGAAGTTTCTTTAGCGGTTGGCTGTATTTAGATGTCTTCTTCGGGCCGGATAGAGAAACTATTGCTTCGTGCCTAATCGACACATACAACGCATTTTCGAAAGACAGTTCACCCATGGTTGAAATTATCGACACCATGCAAGCTTCAAGAATGGGCATTTATGAACATTGCGGTTTAACAGGCAAATACGTCATTCTAAGGGAGTTAACTTCTGAAAGAGAAGAGGTTTGCCTAGTACCTGCAGGGTATAGCGGTAAGAAGGGGCAACTGTGGTTTGTGAGAGTTATGCCTTCGTTTTCAAATCGGAATCACTATTCTGTTGTTTTTACCACCCCCTACATTATTCAAAACCCTGATAAAAATACGTGGCTCGATTATTTATCTCGAAAATTCCCAATGAGGAGCACCCCAATTTCCAATACTGCATTATCACTGTACATGAAGTACGGCGTGACGAGGTTTTATTGGCCGGAATATATTTTTAAGGCCTATTGCGGCAATCAAAAAGATGCTATTTATCTCAAGGGACTACCACAATAAACCAACTTGTCATAAATAAATTCCCGTGCACGATCCATACAATGGTGTATCCAGCCGTTTAGCGGAGGCCAAGATACCGTCCAAAGGATGACCCGGATGCGGTCCCGTCCGTAACATCGGATGGATCAATGTCTGCACCGACCACGAAGAAAGCCGGAGGTTGTCGGTGCCCCCACCGCTTTTATGGTTTTGCACAGTATTCCAGACCCTCCCAATGCTAAATTCCCGGAAATTACATCGCCCATCGGATCTCTTCCCGGCCGAAAGACCCTAGTGGAATGCGACCAATGGCCCTATTGTTAGGGTCTTTCGCCGGATGGCATAGGCAGCTCATCGCGATAATCTATCAATGAACCCAGTGATGACCCAAAACTTGAAGGAAGCATCAGTGTTTCCTTCGGCTTCAGCAGATCATTCGAGATCTAAGGGAAGCAGACGGAAATGTTGCAGAGTTTCATGATACTGTTGCCGATTGTGGAGCCAATGCCGCAGAGCTCCCGCCGTCGCCAAGCCGACAACGTATCCCGCAACATCACGAGTTACCCGACAAAAATCAGGATTTGGTGGAGTCTTAAAGTTTGAAGTCTCTCGTCGGCAATGCCCGGAGTCAGTGTTTGATGAGAGGGGTTAGCATAGGGGGAAGTGGTGATGGGCACGCCAGCATTAATGGAGGGCACCGTGACCATCTGCTCATTAACTAAGCATCCATTCCGATAGACGTGTGGCCCAGATTGGCTCGAACGGGAGACGGGTCCAATCATAGGGGTAAAGAGACGAGGCGGGTGGGTTTGATGGGATACCGTAAAACAATAACATGACGGTGACTGCCCTAGAACCCGCCCTTTGCCCGCATGTGATAATGCTAGGTTGCACAGCGAGTTAGATATGCGCTATGATCGAATGATTGGGGGTTTGGCCCAGTAACTGGCGGTCAGACGAAACGTTGTGTTCCTCGACAAAGGAGGAGCGTTTTTTTATGTCGCGACCACCGGCATGGGTTTTTTACCGACGCCTATGATCTCTTCATTATCGGTGCCGCACTGATCCTGATTAAACAGATATGGCATCCTTGGTCCTGGACGGTTGGATGGATAGGGTCTTCCGCGCTCATCGCGGCCTTTATCGGAACTTTTGTGTCCGGTAGGTTGGCAGATCTGTTCGGGGGGAAAGAAGATCTATGGGTTCGAAGCGCTCCTGATGGTGATCGGATCCCTACTCTCGGCAGTATCTCCTAACATGATCTGGCTCTTGTCCGCACGCTTTATCATAGGCATAGGCATCGGTGGCAACCACCCGATTAGCGCCGTATTAATGAGTGAATTGCCAATACTCGGGATCGAGGCCGTGTTGGTAAGCCTAGTGTTTTCCATGCAAGCTCTGGGATTGGTGGCTGGCCCTATTGTTGCGCTGACGCTTGTGGCATCTGGTCTCAATCCGGCTTGGTCTTGGCGAATAATGCTAGGATTAGGAGCAATTCCCGCACTGGCCGTGATTTCATTACGACGAAAGTTGTCCGAATCGCCACGTTATCTGGCTGAAGTTCAGCTGCGCGCCGATAAAAGGGGTCGGCACTTGCGCACCGTTAACAAACCTGGCGCCGGAGTCGCCGGGACCGTATTTTGGCAGTTTATCACTAATCGTCGCTATCTCCGATTATTATTAGGAACAGGTGGCAGCTGGTTTCTGTTCGACTACGCCCACTATGGCAATTCGATTTCGCTGCCGTGGGTCCTTAAACTCCTAGCACCCGGAGCATCAACCCTAATGGCAATGGCGTGGTCGCTGGTGATCTTTTCCATTGCAGCCGTGCCCGGATATATTTTGTCGTTTGTGATGATCGATTAGATAGGACATAAAAAACTGCAAATGCTCGGTTTTTCTATGATGGCTCTAGCTTTCGTGAGCATAGGCCTCATTCCCCGGTTGACGACGTTTGTGGTCCCCTTTTTGTCACTTTTTGGACTCAGTTGTTTTTACTCCGAGTTTGGTCCTAACACTACAACCTTTGTTCTTGCCGCCGAACTATATCCCACTCCCAATGCGCACTACCGGTCACGGTATTTCTGCGGGAGTTGCTAAGATCGGTGCATTTATCGGCGTCTTTGTCTTTCCGTTGTTAACGCGTTCCCTGGGCATTAGTGGAACCATATTGATGACCGGGATATTCTCAGGGCCCTCTGAAAAATAGTTTGCGAATCTGCAAAGGAAAATGCATGATCCATCGCGAACCTGTCTGTGTCGGGAGACGAAAGGACGGGTACACGATAGCCAACACGGAGGCGCAGGAAGCCGTGATTCGAAAGAAGTATCAACAGTTACAGCCCTTTTTGAACGAAAGGACACGGCGTTTGTGGGCGGGCATCGAGGCACAGGTGATCGGGTACGGTGGCGTGG
>JAJZZP010000016.1 GCA_021797515.1 Bacillota bacterium
TGTATTAAGCACGCCGCCAGCGTTCGTCCTGAGCCAGGATCAAACTCTCCATGACTCCACTGCTGACTCTGGTCTTCCTGTACTTCCCTTTTGCGTGACTGACGATATAGTTTTCAAGGACCGGGTCCACGATGCACCGCCCGTTGACGCCACGGTGTCTCGCGACAGCTTTAGTATCATAGCACGCCTAAATTTTCTCGACAAGTGTTAAAACCGTCTTGGTAACAAAATTTCTATTGCAAGAAATTCCATATTTTGGGATCCTCGAGGCCCAGCCTCCACAACGCAATGCCACGTAGTTCATAGCCTGTCACTAAATTAATTTTACTCAGAAAGGACCTGGTATTTTCAAACCACACGGTATGAACCTGGCCACTTTGAACATACTCAAAGTGATTGGACGATCCACTCAAACCATATTGCGATTTCAGCGATTCTGCCTGCCCATATGTTAGCGCGACGGTTTGGGAGCCTCCCCAATCATACCCGTATCCCGGAATGCCCAAGATTATCTTCGAAGAGGGGACCACGCTAATTGCATAATTTAGCACCGACTGTACCCACGAAGGCGCAGCAATGGGCCCTGGTGAGCCGCCGGCGTAATGTTCATCGTAGGCCATGATCATGAGTAAGTCCGCACTCTTAGCCAAAGCAGGATAGTTATAAGCACCAGTCCACCCGTTGTGGGGCTGATTAGAGGTTTCTGCAGGAAGCGACAACGTAACATAATAGCCGTGACGATGAAATACTGCACACAATTGTTGGACAAATGATGTAAAAGCCGAACGTTCCGAAGGTGCAATTCCTTCCCAATCTAAGTTGATCCCATCATACCCATTGTCTTCAACCAACGTAAGCATATTGTCGATTGCCCGTTGACGCGCCACCTTACTATTTAACAGGGGTCCAAAAACAGATTGCCCAGCCATATTCTCAACCAAAGCAAACGTCCACAAATTGTGACTTTCAGCCAATTGCAATACGGATGGATTAGTTTGTCCTGAAATAGAACCATTAGCAAAAATGGTGTACCAAAAGGGGATAATTCCAGTTAGTACGGGAAGATAATGCTGCAGCATGGCTGCAGCATTGCCCGCATTGCCTGGATCGTAAAAGTATCCTAGTACCATCCCCGCAGGCAAACCATTGACGGGAGGACGTACCACCACATGTTGATGACGTACAGAAGAAACAGTCGACTGTTGGATCGGCGTTTCCGCTCCAGACAAAATAGTCTTGTCCAATTTTGTTATGATGTGAATACCGCCCAGGCTGATCAAAAGAACTGCGATACTAAGAACGATGACGATAAATGCTCTCTGCCGGAGACGCCTTGCCTCATTGATCGTTCGTTCCATTCCCGACGCCATGACATATCACCCCGCATATGTCAGAGTATGAAAACTTTCGAAGCAATAGAAGACAGTTTTGTATAATGGAACTGAAGCCTAGAGGAGGGCCGGCCCACATGAAATTGCTTTTGATTGAAGACGATGAACGGGTGGCGCGGTTAATCAACTTAGAACTGAAGCGAGCAGGGTGGAGTGTAGATTGGAGTGTCACCGGCCGTGAGGGTCTCGCACGGGCTATCGGAGATACCTATGGTGTGGTCATCCTGGATTTGACTTTACCCGACTTGGACGGAATGTCAGTATGTCAATCGCTACGGCAGGTCTCTACCGTCCCGATTTTAATGCTGACGGCTAGAGACAGCGTTGGTGACCGCGTCAAAGGATTAGATGCAGGAGCAGATGACTATCTTACCAAACCCTTTGCCACCAGCGAACTATTAGCCAGAATTCGGGCATTGACGCGTCGGCAGCCCTCTCTTACCATGCCACAGGATACGCTTTCCGTTGGTCCCTTAGAACTCTCCGTCTCTCGGCACCAAGTCTCGGTTAATCAAACGCCGATTGAACTCACTCGGCGAGAATTTGATTTGTTGCACTATCTGATGCAAAACCCCGATATCACCTTGACACGCGACATGATACTGGATCAAGTATGGGGTTGGGGTTATGTGGGGGCATCTAATATCGTGGACGTCTATGTGGGATATCTACGTCAAAAATTAGAAGCCGTGGGTGGCCCGTCCCTAATTGCCACAATTCGGGGGGTTGGTTATGCCCTGCGGTGGGACGAAAAAGATTCATGAAACATGCTAGCTTACGAACCCGTCTCACAGTACAAACCATTGCTGCCATCGTCAGCCTGGTGATCTTTCTTGCCACGGTAACGCTAGTGGCTGTCAGTATCCATCTGTATGACGCAGCGGTAAGCGATGCCTTTACCGTTTATGACGGTGCTGCCGATGTTCACGGAGCCACCCGCCAAGCATTGCTTAACGCCTACGACCGGAACTTAGATCCTCACGTGTGGATCATCCGAAATTCCCACATTGTTGCCCGTTCCCCAAACACACGCCACCAAGTGCCCACCCTCAGTCATTTTAGTCCCCTAGTGCTCAAACCTGTTACCTCAATTCAGTTCGTACGGCGACGGGGGGCACTGCAATATATTGTTGATTGGCCCATATCCCCTGATATTGACATCATGGGCGACCTGGTTCTGGTTTTAGGAGTCGTCACCATAGTCTCTGCCGTTGTGGGGGTTGTCTTAGGACGTTGGATAACGGGACGCGTACTAGAGCCAGTGCAGCGAATGACAACCGCAGTACAAGAGATGATTGTGCAAGGAAAATACCATCCGGTGACCAACCCGTCTCCCAAAGGAGGCGATGAGTTCTCCCAATTGTCCCGGGTATTTTCACAACTCATTACAATTTTGACTGAACGCTGGGAACGAGACCGCACCTCGTTGGCTGAGGCTGCACATCAACTACGGACGCCACTGGAAGTGATACGGGGAAATTTAGATATCTTATCGCAATGGGACGTCATCGAACCGACGATCGAACAAGAGTCTTTGGCCGCTATGGATCGCGCCGTTTCTGACATGACCCACATGGTTGGTGATCTCTTGACCTTAGAACGCGCAGGGAGACAACTGCCGGTAGCACTAGACGCCTTGCCATTAGAGCCCCTCTTAGAGGACATCATCGAAGACGCACGCGCTATAAGGCCCGACATTCCCCTGCAACTGTCCTTTCCTAAGGTGTCCGGGGTCATGGTATGGGCCAACGAAGACTATACCCGACGGACCCTTTGGGCCGTCGTAGACAACGCATTGAAATATGGTGGACGCCCGGAAATTCCCATTAGCATTGCGGTCGTGGTGAGCGATGCGCAGGTCGTGGTGTCCGTTGCCGACCATGGTCCCGGGATCCCTCCCGAAGACATGCCACATTTGTTTGAAAGATTTTACCGAGGTCAATCGGCACGAGGCGCATCAGGCACTGGCCTCGGTCTAAGCATCGCAAAAGCTTTAATGAATTCTCAACAAGGCCGCTTAGAACTTCAGTCTTCCCCTAGCGGAACAACCATTATCCTCACTTTTCGCAATGGCGCTATGGCTTCGGGACCACGGCTTTAGCCACACCCCGCTTTTGGGCCTTCAGCCGTGGCACCACTTTCCAAACATAGATTTGAGACATCGCCACCAATAACACCAAAAACACTAAAGGTCCTGGGAATCCCTGTTCTCCTGATGGCGCGAGCAGAGATCCAATGCCCAGTCCCAAAAAAATCACCGCCATGATCCACGAAAGCCAAGGAACTCCCCAACTATGAAAGGGACGATGGCAATTAGGTTCGCGTTTACGTAAATTAGCCACCACGATAGCCGTAATGGCGTACATAAAGGATTCCACCGCGGCACCAGCATTGATTAAAAACAAGTATTGTCCCGTCAGGTATACCAAAATCGCCAATCCCAAGGACAGAAAGGACAACAGTAACAAAGCATTTTGAGGAACCAACTTAACATTGAGACGTGCCATTTTAGGAGGTAAGACACGTTCTCGGGCCAACGCGTAAACAAAACGGGAAGCCGTCGCTAATCCCCCATTAAACGTCGTCATCGCGGTGGTAAGACTCACCACGACCATCCACCAAAAACCTAAGGGCCCCAACGCGCGTAACCCCACTATCAATTGCGGAACTAAACTCCGCTTCAAGGCCCCGGCATTGGGAAACACGACAGCCAAGGCTAATGTAAAGAGCCCAAATCCTACAGCAATTAGCCCTAGAGCAATAAACATCCCCTTGGGAATGACCTGCGAATCTTCAAATTCCTCTGCCAAGGGAGTGACCCATTCGAATCCGACATAGATGAAGATCCCGACGGCGACGGCCTCCAGCCAATTGGGACCAAAATGGAAAAGCCGCTGCGCAGTGAGTGACACATGCGGATGCAACAACACCAGAAAAGAAAATATTACCAAAGTTGCCAGAAGTACGAAACCGTTGCCGTCTTGCACTAATCCGGCCAAACGAATGCCGCGCAAGTTTATCCAGGTCACTAATCCCAACAAGAGTACAATCCATATTAACCCACTCACATTAGGCACGGCTGCTTGAAACACGTGCCCTAACACGAACGCGTCTGCAGCAATGACGAATATGACCGTTGTCGCGTAGACGAACCCCGTCACCATGGCCACATTGTCGTTAATTCCTCGACGAATCCACACCCGGATTGCAGCAGAGGAGGGATACATGCCGTTTAACTCGGAAAAGTTGGCCCCCGCCAGGATGATAAGGGTCCCGGCGACCAACAGTGCTAGCCATGCTGATGCGCCGCCAGCATACTCGGCAATTTCGACGCAGGCAAGAAAGTTAATGGCTGCCGATGCGAGACCAGCACTAGTCGAGATCGCCGTCCGTAACGGCAAGACGCGCTTGAAGCCATTGGCTGTACTCATATTACTCTCCCCAAATCAGGAGCGTAATGATATCAAGTCGCATCATATCGTCCTGTCGTCCTTTGACCAAAAGATCTCCCGCATTATAAGGTTCGGTTGGAGTGATAATCCCCGAAAAAATGTCATGCAAGATGTCATTTCGTGCAGAAATCTTCAACTCCGCTTCCAAAGCCTCCCCAATCCCCGCAGTAATCGATCCAGCGTCGCTTTTTAACCAATAGCGCTGATCCGTATCAGTGGCCCACAACTCCACTAAGCGGCTCCAATCGCGATTCATTTGGCGAAGTCTCTGATTTTGGTTGCATTGTTCCGCAAATGTTTCCAGCGCTGCTAAAAGATCCACCCGCGATAGCCCTCCATTCCCGTCCCGTTATCAAGAGGCGGTCAATTTAAAAAGCTCGTGACGTGCTTTGGCCACGAGTTCAGTCCATCCATCGTGCTCTTGCGTTAGTCCTGAGAGGGCCACCAGCAGAGCCTCCACCACATTGGTGCCGAACGATCTGCCCTCGATCACAGGGGTAGTGGTCACCACATCACGAACTCCCCGTGATCGCAACATGGCCCGATCAGCGTCCGTCGTTGTATTTGTGAGGATTATCTTGTTCTCCAATCGCGACGGCATATATCGTTTAATAAAGTGAAAGTCGCCTGCAATAATGTCGGCCGCATCAAAATACTCCTTATAGTGATTTTCTGGGGCGGCTGTCAATTGCTGCGCTCCCGTCGGATAAAGCTGCCAGAACGGTAGTTTCACCATTTCTGGCAAAAGTTTTCGTCCCAATTCGAGCAACTCATCACGGGTTAAAATAGGATAGTTGATGTGACTAGCAAAAATTAGGTCGCCAGCAACTACCTGATATCCCTTCTGGTAAAATGCTTCGGCCATGCCAAAGCGATCCATCGCCGACACCATAAGCACTGACATCGAGGGATTAATAACCTGGCTTTTAGTTAGATCCTCTACAATCCACCGTTCCCAGGTGTCTTTCAAACCGCTTCCATCGACGACGGGCGTGTGATGGGCGGCCAAGGCCAAACGCCGAGCGTCAGCAACCTCGTAACGTTTGCCCGCCATTACCAAATACCGATCGATTCCGCCAAGTCCAATAGCATCCACAGAACCATCCAGTATTTGAATCAACGACTCAGCGCGTTCAAGATTACCATTGACGCCCCTACGTTTCACTATGACGGTTTGTCCTAACAACGACAACGTCACTTGATGATCCCGCTGATCGGTCCCTAAACTTACACTAACCACACGTTTCATTAAGGTCCTCACTTGCTGTGCACACTTTTGTCAACATCTATTGTATGCACCGAAGTGAAGCTTGGCTACTCTTTATTCCACTCAACGTCCGTAAACGACAGTTCAGGATCCAAGGGACGCATCGTGGGAAAGAGAATCACATCGCGAATAGAAGGACTGTCGGTTAACAACATAACCAGACGGTCTATCCCTACCCCCAAACCACCAGTTGGCGGCATTGCGTGTTCCAAGGCAAACAAAAAATCTTCATCAAGAGGAGGCACTTCGTCATTGCCGGCTCGGCGCTGTTCTTGCTGAAATTGGAATCGCTCCCGTTGATCCAGTGGATCGTTGAGTTCGGAAAAAGCATTGGCCACTTCTCTTCCAGCCGCGAACAATTCAAATCGTTCGGTTAAAAGCGGATTTCTCGGATCTCGCTTGGCCAACGGTGAAATGTCGACGGGATGGTGCCATAAAAACGTCGGTTGAATCAGTCCTGGCTCTATGATTTGACCGATAATCTTGTCCATCACTTGAGCTCGTTCGAATTTCGGATCGACCTTGATACCCAAAGCCTTCGCCAGGCCTTGCGCATCTTCGGTAGTTCTGACATCCTGCCAGACAATTCCGGTTGTGGAACGCAGTTTCTCCACCATGTCCACGCGGGCAAAGGGCGGAGTAAAATCCAACGACTGTCCCTGGTAGGTAATAACCAGCGATCCAAAGAGGTGTTGAACTAATCCCGAGATCAAGGATTCAACGAGCTCCATCATGCCATGATAATCCGTATAGGCCTGGTAGAGCTCCAGCATGGTAAATTCCGGGTTGTGGCGAGTAGAGATGCCTTCATTGCGAAACACCCTACCTATTTCATAGACCCGTTCAAAGCCTCCTACCAATAGCCGTTTAAGATGAAGTTCCATGGCAATGCGCAAATATAGCGGCATATCTAACGCATTATGGTAGGTTTGGAACGGTTTGGCCTCGGTTCCCCCGGCAAGCGGCAATAAAACCGGGGTTTCCACCTCCATAAACCTGCGCCCTTGCAAGAAACTCCGGATATATCCTAAAATCGCTGATCGGGTGCGAAAAACCTCCGCCACCTCAGGGTTGGATAACAAGTCCAGATAGCGGTAACGATAGCGCAAGTCAACGTCTCGTAATCCATGCCGTTTGTCAGGCAAGTCCCGCAAACTCTTGGCCAAATACCTGAATTGCTGAACCTCTACGGTAATCTCGCCGCGACGGGTTTTAAAAACATGGCCGCGTACCCCCATCACATCTCCCAGATCCAGCCAATCCAAAAGATCAAATGCTGACGCCAAAATATCTTCACGAAAATGACATTGGATACGGCCCTCTTGATCCCGCAAATCTAAGAACAGTGCCCGTCCATGCCGCCTTATCGCCACAACCCTACCTGCCAACGACACATCCTGGCCTTCCCATTTTTCGAAGTCGGCCACAATATCTCGACTATGCAGAGACACCGGATATGACGTGGCGACAAAAGGATCATTGCCCAATGCCTTAAGCTTTTCCCACTTTTCTACCCGAATTGAACGGGGATCCATTCCCAACCTGATTCCTCCACCAATCTATTACCAGACTTTTAGAACCTCCAGCCGTATTTTCCCCACTGGAGCCGCTACCTCTACAGTTTGCCCGACTCTCGTGCCTAAAAGTGCCTTGCCCACGGGAGATTCGTTAGAAATTCGATTTTTCAAGGGCTCTGCTTCCGTGGCGCCCACCAACTCATATTCTTCTTCCGCGTTTTCTTGGAGGTCCTTGACCAAGACGTGAGACCCGATATGAACAATATTGGGATCCTCGCCATTGCTGTCCACCACTCGTGCCTGCCGCAGCATCTTCTCAATGGTTTGAATCCGCCCTTCAATGAAGGCTTGTTCATTTTTAGCATCTTCGTACTCGGAGTTTTCCGAGATGTCGCCGAACTCGCGCGCGGTCTTAATCCGTTCCGCCACTTCACTCCGCTTTACCGTCTTGAGGTGCTCCAGCTCATCTTCAAGTTTCTTCAGCCCTTCAGCTGACACGAGAAGTTCTTTATCGCTCAACAATGATTCCCCTCTTTCCTCATGCTCTAATGCTGGATCATCGTACGCGTTGCCTCTAATTCCTATGCACGACAAAGGTAAATGCTCCGGATGGAAACTCAAACCAATCCCGATCCAATTCGACACTCACGACGGTTCTCCTGCTTGCCTAACACTGCGAATTAGCAGACGCAACTCTTCAGGATCCACAAAAATGTCTTCTGTCAACGGTGTTGGGCCCAAAATCACGGGAACCACCGTTTTCGTGTCCAACAATGCTTCCATCAGTCGCACCCGTGCATTGGATGCCAATAAAAACACCACATCAAAGGTGCGTAAAACAGAGGCTACCCGCATAATTTCATTGATCAGTTCAATGCCGCTTCGATTCTGGGCAAAATTTCGCCGTTGACCATCGGTCATGACCCAGCAAAAATCTACCCCCTCTTGATTGCATAACTCTTGAAGCACATCGGGATTGGAGACGGGAAAGCCGATTAATGCTAACGACCGCCCACGGCGAACCTCTCCCAAGGTTTCAAGCCGGGAAACAAATGAACGATCCACGTGGTATCGCCCTGCCGCCTCCGTTTGTGACGCCCCTCGGGATCGGTAACGCAAAATATCTTCGATCGCCTGGTTAAGTCGGTCGATGCTAATCAATTTGTCACCGATCCGAATTAGTTCCACGACAAGGCCTCATTTCGCGCATGGTCAAGCCACTGGGCGACTAAAATCCGAGCATCTTGTTCGGTAGTAATTTTGGTACACTGCACACGATAAGCTGCAGAGCCTGGCGTCCCCTTCAAATACCATGCCAACTGCTTGCGCATTTCCGCAATCCCCGTTGACTCTCCCTTGATTTCTACCATGCGGCGCACGTGCCATAATGCCATCTCCGCCCTTTCTTCGGCACTGGGAGCAGGCAAAGGTTGGCCCTTTAGCAAAAAATGAGTGATTCTTTGAAAAACCCAAGGATCGCCAAATGACGCGCGTCCAATCATGACCCCATCGGCTCCGGTTCGTTCCAACATGTGCACAGCATCTTGAGGTGTCTCAATGTCCCCATTGCCGACAACTGGAATGCTGACGCGTTCTTTCACCCGTTTCACATATTGCCAGTTGGCTGGCCGTCTGTATTGATCCTCGCGTGTTCGGGCATGAAGAAATATAGCCTGGGCTCCCACGCGTTCAAAGGCCTCAGCCAACTGCGGTGCGGTAATATGGCTGTCATCCCACCCTGCCCGCATCTTGACCGTAACCGGGATGTCAACCGACTGGACCACAGTCTGCACCACCCGAACCGCGCCATCGACGTCATTCAACAGTGCAGAACCCGCACCGTTTTTTACCACTTTAGGTACGGGACAACCCATGTTAATGTCAATCAGGTGGGCGCCCTGATTAGCAGCCGCGATGGCCGCCTCAGCCATCGCATCGGGATCTGATCCCGCGAGCTGAATTCCCACCGGGGATTCTCCTGGGTCAATTTCCATCAACCAATAGCTTTTGGCGCTGTTATGCAACAGAGCATTGGCATTAACCATTTCGGTTATGCATAATGTTGCCCCTTGCTTCCGTGCCAAGGCACGGAAGGCCCGGTTTGACACCCCCGCCATCGGGGCCAGCATCACTGGAGGGTCAATAGAGATGCTGCCAATATCCATTGCGCCCACCTCCCCCAAAAAGTGTCCCTTATTTTATCATACTTTTTCGCTATCTTCCTTTGGCCACTGGTCCTCTACTTGGCGTGCGGACTCCCACGTGTCGGGCTGTGCTCCATACCGCACCTGCTCGTACAAATCCACAGGGAGACCACTCTTGCCGTACACGCGAACAAACCACTGGCGCATTGTTTCCCCCCTCAAACGCGCGTACGATGTATGACGCAATTTTCTCAGATGACGTTGCACCTGGCGGCGGACCGGCGACAACGGTTGGTGCGGTCCAAATTGGTGGTAACCCTGGGCCTCTAGCAGAGATTCGCGCACAATGAAAGACCCTGGCTGACCTTCCGAATCCGCAATCTCCATGTCATGCAACAACCGCCACAAAAGCCAAAGTACCCCGATAACGACCAATGCTGCCAAAATACTCAATATAATAATCTCTATGGCGCCTGATTTATGAACACCATGGGAAGGGTGGCCCGGGTTGCTCAACAGGCGCGGAGAAATGTGGTGTTTGGGGAGATGGAGTGAGGGAATAAGGCGCACTAGCCCCGCGGCTATCCGGCCTGCGGTATTTTCAATGATCCATGCCCACGGTATCAACCAAAACAATATCGTCATCAGCACCGCCGCAATAAGCGAGACCAATCCTACCAGTCCTACAAAAGTATTCCGCAAGCGACCGCCTCGTCCCGATAGGGGTAACTCAGAAGATGCGTAAAATATGCCGAAAATAATTGCCACCCACACCAACCACCATAAATCGCGATCCCAAAATCCCTCAGCAGCAGTAAACAGCACGGCCCATGTAACTGCACGTTGAGGCGTGTTCAGACGCGCCACCAGACCCCAGAAGACTGCCAAAACCACTAGTCCCGCCGCAAGTTCTGAGTGATAGATTTGATAACCCAGAACTCCGAATGTTGCCGCCATCCCTATAGGCACAATTAAGGGCCATCGACGCCAACGTGGGACAACAAAGGCAAGGGCAAGTAGTGCCATCAACATTGTGGGGTGGGGCAGTGACAGGTATACCAATCCCAGTAGCCAAGCAAGATCCATAAACCAACCTGTCATTCCCACCAAACGGCGGTCTTGGTCGGCATTACTAGCCATGCCCCAACTTCCCCTCACGCCAATGAAAAATATCCGCGGCGAATTGGTCCGCCCGCGCATCCAAATCGCCGTTCGTGATCACCACGAGGCTTATGCCACGAGCCCGCCATGACCTAAACAAGGGTTCCACCGCAGGCTCCCACAAGGCACAAACCAATATCACCACAGACGCGGTGGTCACACGCCGCGATATCTCGGCCATGCGATCCGCCAACAGTTGGCGGGCCGCCCCCGACGGCTGCAGCCAACTTAATGCCGTCAAATATTCCGCCAATACGGGCTGACCAGTCGCCGGTTGGTGACAATATCCGTAGGGAGAACCAGGCAAGGATCCACTCATGGTCAATCCCACCTCGACTCCGGCGGTAATGCCGGCCTCTACCACCGAAGCCGCCAAACTAATTAGCTCTTCGAGACGGTCAACATCAATTCCCATCCAATGCTCGGCATTGGTCACAGGATGAACCACCAATTCGATTCGTCGATCTTGCACAGTTTGTAATTCCTTCACCATTAATCGCCCAGCACGTGCAGACACATAAGGATGCAGGCGCCGGATTGGATCGCCCACAATATACGGCCTGATTCCCACAATGTGATAGGGGTCCGGCAGGTCCCAAATTTTGCCGCGTATCTTACCTTCCATCAGTTGGTGCGTAATGAACTTTCGGCCCAAGACAAACCGTTTGGGCCACACGGTAATGTAAAAGCGCTCGGGCATGTCACGGTAGAGATGAGTGAACCCAAACGTGTCACTAAACCAGACCGCTGCCGGGCCCAGCATCCACCGTCCGCGTGCCCTCCCAGTTAAATGATATTGCACCCTCACCCGCTGGCGGGCTCCGACATGGACTTGTCCCGATATCACTTGACGGTGTGCTGGAGCATTTGCCACAACTTTTCCCGGTCCGCGAACATCGACCGCTTCGGGTAGACTATTTTCCCACGACACGTGGGCAATGGGCCATGGCATATGGTTTTCGAACACGATTTCTGCGGTAACGGTTTGCCCAATTTCTAAAATACGCTGGGACACATGGTGATCCAGCGCAATATCAGTTAACGTGCGCCCCGCCATCCATTCTGCAAGGCCAGTAATCACCAAAAGAAAAAGCGCCACCACGAGCATTAGCGGACGGTGGAACAATATGGCGGACAGTGCAATGACCATTGCTAAAACCACTAGACCGGAGTTGCGCCACAGTTGGGTTATCAACGGGCATCCTCGACAGGTACGGGCACCGTATGAAGTAAAGATTTGACTACCTCGATACTCGTGCTGCCGCTAACCGAAGCCTCGACCCCTATCACTATTCGGTGAGCCAAAAGCGGTACTGCCAGTGCCTGGACATCATCCGGCGTCACATAGTCACGGCCTGCCACATAAGCCTGGGCGCGCACTGCTCGAGCATATTGCACCGCTGCTCTGGGTGACGCACCCAGTCGAATCATGGGATGTTGCCGTGTAGCGCGAACTACATCGACAAGGTAGGCCAACACAGTATCGTCTAAACGAACGTCGGCAACTCGCTTCATCATCCGAGTTACCTGCTCTGGATTCCAAACCGAAACAATTTCCTTAACCTCATCGGTGTGGCTAAATCTCCGCACCAAATCGCGTTCATCCTGCCGATCCGGGTATCCTAGTCCAAACGACAACAAAAACCGATCCATTTGTGCCTCCGGCAAAGAAAAAGTCCCCTCCATCTCGATGGGGTTTTGAGTTGCCAGCACCATAAAAGGCGTTGGAACAGGATGGCTTTGCCCGCTATCAGTCACTTGATGCTCCTCCATTGCTTCCAGCAGTGCCGCCTGAGTGCGTGGTGTGGCGCGATTAATTTCGTCAAATAAAATGACATGGTGGAAAATGGGGCCATGCCTAAAGCTTAACTGCCCGGATTGCGGTTCGTAAATTAGGCCTCCAGTGACATCACTCGGCAACAAATCTGGTGTCCCTTGAATCCGGGCAAACGACATACCGATGAGTCGAGCGAGAACACGAGCTAATCGAGTTTTAGCCACTCCTGGCACATCATTCAGCAATAGATGTCCACCCGCCAGCAACGCCACCAAGGCTAATTTAATTTGTTCTCGCTTGCCGGACACCCAGCGTTCCGCCTCGTTAATCACACATTCCAAAGAATCCCTTTCTGTGTCCGATAATACATTATCCACTTTGGTCTCTCCTCTTTGTATTACGTTTAATATAATCCCATTATTGCGATTTCGAAGATATTTTGGCTAAAATATCGGGAGCTATTGGACCCCATTGCCATCCGGTCCAGTTGGTTGTCTTTAAATCCGGAAGGCAGTCGTTAGCCATAGCTCGGTATGCATCGGCAACCATCAAGGCACGGCCGGGGTTGGCCTTTAACACCGGAATCCATGCGGCAGCCGTTGCTGGCGACAAGAAAAGTTTTAGCCATGCCACCACCTCATCGGGATCGCCCCCTTCTATCCAAAGCCAAGCGTCCGCATAAGCCAAAGCCAAATTCGCGGCAACGCGCCATTTCAAAAAAGCCGTCACCGCATGGCCTAGCACATTGGTATTGGCCAACGAGGTACAGAGCCATAGCAATTGCGACTCAAATAGAGTCGGTTCAGCAAGCACCCAAGTCAAAGCACTCACCGGTTGCGCTTTATGATGCCACCAGTTTATCGTCAAACTGCTTAACAACGCGGGGTAGGCGCCTCGTCCATAATAAATCGCTGCACTACCTAAGTCGTTCCACCGTACAAAACCCTGGTTTTTTAAGGACTGGCGAACAAGGAACTGATCGTGAGCAAATACTCCCAGTTTGTGAGCAACGACCGTCAAGTTCGACTCATTTAGGGGAAGCAACGGCTGGCCGGCCCCTTGGTGCTGCTGCCGTTGACGATGCCACCCACCTGCGTCAATGTGAGCGCTTCCTATCCACGGCACAGTCGCCAACGTGCCTGGGGCATCCGCTGCACAGCGTTGGGCATACCGGTTAATGGATGCCTTCACCTGGTCCACAGTTACCGTCCATCGCACATGGTCGATACCAGAGGGGAAAGGTATCCGACTTACTAGCCCTAATACCCCCGCCACTTCTTGGGTTAATTCAGTTTTCGCCCAGTAATCGCCACCCCCAATGTCTTTTATTGCATCCAGCCAACGCGGCATCTCTTGCAACGCCCGTTTCAGGCGAGGGTAATCGCCCAAAAGGGTTAGGACCGATAACCCGTATCGGACATGAGACAGGGGAGCTGCCGGTCGGCGCCAAACTTCCCCCCGCAAGCGCCCGACGGAAAACCGTGCATACCGTCCCCAGCTAATTACTTCAGGGTCTTCAATCCTGTTTGCTGCCTCTGCCAGTAACAGCCATTCGTGAATTTCTCGCAAAAAAGCGGTCTCAGACCATTCCGGCCACCAAAAGTCACCCGGCACCTGCCCCCACCAAAGGGCTGATGCCGGATAGCGTTGCCTTAAAAGGAGCCAATATGCGTGCTCAATGCGACTTTTGTCGGACCCCAATGCTTGACTCATCCGCATCCACCCCCTTTTATCGTATGCATTGATCAACTAAGGGTTAGAACTTCATGGTGTCTACAAAGGTCAGCGTTGTGGAGTTAGGACAGATTATGGCTATCCGCCCACTCGGCTGCATACCGTAGGCCCTCCAACGTGAGCATTGGTTCTAATTGAGCTGCGAATTTTAAATGGGGTTGCACACGGCGTGCCCATCCGCCAGTCAACACCACTGGGGTTTGGCGTCCGAGCATTTGCCAAGTCCGAAACACAAGTTCGTTCACCATTCCCACAAATCCGTGACCCACACCTACTGCAATGGCCTGCTGGGTGGACTGTCCGATCAGCAATTCGGGAATATTGGGGGGAATCAAGGGCAAGCGGGCAGTGCCTTGAGCCAACGCGTTAGCTAAAAAATGGGGGCCGGGTGCAATGCTCCCTCCCAAAAACACACCCGGCAACGCCACCGCATCTATGGTGGCGGTTGTTCCCATATCCACTACCACAACGTTGTCCTGAATCTTATGCCATGCCGCAAGGGCATTGATAAACCGATCTGCCCCTAAACTCTCCGGCGGTTTATAGGCAACCTCTAACCCGTATCCCGGCGGGACAATTTCCAGGGGTGCATGATATGACAACGTTTCTGCGACCCGCGTAAAAGCGGGGGTCAAGAGAGGAACCACGGACGCAATGACGGTTTGGTCCACCAATCCCACACCAGCCTCTTCCAAAAACCCGCGCAAGGATAATCGATATTCATCCGCTGTACGTTTTATATCGGTCGACATCCGCCATTCATGCTGCCAGTCGCCGTCTTGGTATAATCCAATTTTTATATGAGTATTTCCGATGTCGATGGCCAACAGGTGTTTCAACAAATATCCCCCTTGTACCAATCAAATATGCCACGTTGCGTGTTCCTACAATGTAGCACAAACGGAGGATTTGAACATAATGCGGAGTTTTTCTTTCGTCTCTAGGGCCTCGATATCGCTTGACAGTATCAAAGGATGCCTCTCCGACACTTCCCACGTAATATGAGCGGTTGGTCCCGGCACAAGGCGCCTCTGTGCTCAAAAGATAAACCGGATATTTCATCTTATGAATGACTTCATTAGGTAACCCTTTCTTAGTTAGCTCGTTATTCTTAGCAGAAGATCTTAGGGGGTTGTTGGACATCATGAAATGGAGTTTGTTTTTGGGGTCAGGCATATTGAGCGCGATGGCCATAGCGGGATGTGGCATGTCGGGCCGCATCAGCGCTCAACCCAGCGGGAAAGGGACTTCGCATCCCGCACTTTCGAGCGCTTCACCATCTTCTCATGTTCCACCGGTGAAGGTTACGGCATCATCCAGCCACAGCCCGAGTCTTTCGGTTTCGTCTCCACACAATGAAACGACATCCTCCACCTCCGCTCAGCAAGTGGCGAGAATTTCATTGTCAGCCAGTCCTAATCCCATAGTAGTTAATCAAAACACCGTTATTTCCGGGAATGTCTATCTTGCGAACGGCAAGGGAGTCCCCAATGCGGAGATGAGTATCTTGGGTTTGCCCAATGATCCTTCAGGAAAGATTTTCTATACCAATAAATTCGGAGAGTTTTCCTTTGATGTGCAATGGGCAACGCCAGGAACCTATACCGTGTCAGTAGGAAACGGGTTAGTTGCCTGGCAGACGAGAGTACGCGTCACTCCGGACGCACCGTCCTCATCAGGCTCTCCCTCGGTCGCAAATAACCCGTCTTCACCATGGGATTCGATTGAGCTACAAGCATTACAGTATTTATCACCCCGCACGGAGCTACCTTTAGGTGCTCCTGCGGAGTTACCCAACTTGCCCTCCTCATCCGGATATTTGGCCGCCCAAGCTCAAGCTTCCAGCACTGCCTGGGTTGTTCATTTATTAGAGACGACGCGCCGCTACGACGTGAATAAGCCTCAAATTCCCCAACATCTTATTGATGCTCCTCAAACCTATGCAGCGGCGATAGCAAGTTTTGGGGTCACTCATTTGGCAGGAACGATTCCGTCATCAGGGAATCCTCAGTTGCCGTTATTTTTATGGCAAGAAGGGTTGGTCGCCAGTGGAATGGGGCCGAATGCATTGGGACCACTTACTCTTTCAGGACCTGAGTCGCAAGTTATCAATCTGGGATACGGTATTACTGGAACTTTGTACAAGCAGAACTCCTATTACTCAAATCTAGTCTGGCACGAAGGAGAGTGGACGTTCGTAGTAATGAATACCAGCAAGCAACAGGCCGTCAGCATTGCACAGCCCGTGGTGGTGTATTTGCATACGGCTTATCTGCCCCCACACCCAGGCTTGGTGGCCATTAACATCGGAGTTCATGGGGCTTACACCCATCTCGACTGGATCGCCAATCGGATGTTGTACCACATTAATAACGACACAATTGCTTTGCAGAATAACGCGGTTGGGGCTTGTCAATTGGCGGTATCATGGCATTCGTATTCTGGAGCTAATTAGGACGAGGATCAACTCAACGTTGTTACCCAGGGCCGTCAAACCCAAGTTCCGCAAGTCAGAGAACGGGAAATCGCGGAATTAATTTTGACCTTTAGCCCGACGGCTTCCAGACAAACCCACGGTCAATCGAAACACCCAGGGCATCTAAAAGGCGTCGCTGGTACGGGAGCACGGCAACCCGCTGATACCACTGCAGTGTCTCATGGAATTCCCGCCGGATGTCCAAATCGCGCAAGGCGTCGAGAATGACCGTTTCCGACGGGCGTTTTACGCGACGGTAGGGTAGTGGCGGCTGATCCTCCAGCGCCGCGCGGACCACCGCCCGCATAAAGCGGGCAAATTGTAAGGCCAGCACCTGGAGATAGCCGAGCCGCACCACCCGGGAGGGCTTTTCCAGCCAAAATGCCCCAGGTGGATCGGCGATTTCGTCCAGCGAAAGCCCTGCGCGTTTTGGTCTTGGCCCTTGTATTCGTGGAGCGCAGCCTTCACGTCGAAGGCCATCTGCCTCGACAAAACAATGAACGTGGACCTGTGCCCCCTCTTGCGGATGCATCCCGGAACCGGGTGGCACCGGTTCGGGGTTCTTCCCTGGAGAATTAAGGATTGGGGCACTCTTCACGTTGCCGTGGGGAGGGGTGAGCGACCGGATTGTCCTACAAGACCCTCCCCGGGCCTTTTCGATCAGAGCTTTTTCTGTCGGCTCCCTGGGGAATTTTTACTGGAGATAACCGGCAATTAATGGGAGGCGTACCTTAACCTGACACCATTGGGCCTTACCCCGGGACGCATTGCCTAGTTCCCTCCTCTGTCAGGGCTTCGGTGAGAGCGAGCCGCTTCGGAACTGCCACCGAAGAGGAATTCACATCTCTCTTGATGGTGCGCAAGCAACCCCCAAGCAGGTACGGACTCCACCGACGGTCAAGGACAAACCGGTGTGTATGCTTCAATGTGAGAATCCAGATAACCCAGTCGGGGTCCTTGTGCCGATGGATCGAAATCACACGATGGCCTTGTTCCAACGCTTGATCGTTTTCGGCCGCATGGCACGTCTAGATTAATGACGTACTGGTGGATCAGTGCCTGAACCTCGGGGGTATACTCAATCGGTTCCAAGACAACAACGGTATGGGCCGTCATGCCGGACCGTAAACTCTTTTAACCAGGCGGTGTCGCTCTGCGTAACTGTTCGAAAGGCCACGTCTCGATTATGGGGATCGATCACTAAAGTGCAAATGGGGAATTTTCCCATAAATCCGTTTGGCGAGCTCTATGAAGTTCTAGCTAGTGCCAATCTTCTCAATTCGTGCTTGCTCGGCGTTTTGGGATGCATTCATGATATTTGTCACCCCAAGGAGTCGTAGAGTAGGAGGACCCCTTATGGGGTCCGTCCCCTCATCGAACCGGACTTGTGGTTTTCCCACATCCGGCTCTCCGACAATAGTTGCCCCGTACTAGGGGCGAGGAAGAGTCCTGCGCACCTTTTGGCGCAGGGCAATTAAGGAAGGT
>JAJZZP010000068.1 GCA_021797515.1 Bacillota bacterium
TTGACCTGGGTCCAGCGTTTGGCATGTCTGCTGTTGGAAATCGAACCACGGCGGCTAGCCGCCGTGCCGTCAGGGTAGTCAAAAAAGTTTGGTGTCTACCTCTGGGTCAGGGTGCGAAATACGGGTTGCGAAACCGTATGATGAACCGCTGTCACCGAAGTTGCCAGCCTGTGAGTAACGTACCGAATTACCGGTCCTAAATATTGGCAAATCAGATAACTCAGAACGGGGATCCTGTGGACAGTATGGATCCTCAATACCAATAACGGTCGCTAGCAGACGATTGAAATAATATCGCCTGAGTTATCGCCCATGTATTTTTTCGAAATGGTAGAGAAGAGTGCTCGGCGGACGTGTCCCCCGTTCTAGGATGCTTTACTATTTATGGCCCATATCGGGGCTTCCCCCTTCCATCTGCCCTAATCGGGTTTCAAGTCGTTAATGGCCGATTTGCCATACTATTTCATACATTGATACTAAACATAATGTTGTCATGATGTCATAATATTTTTCTAAAACCACTAGACATAATATTGTCATGATGTCATAATATTGTCGTAAAAGCTGCTAGACATAATGTTATCATGATGTCACAATGTTGTAAGAACCACAAACTTGAATCAATAATTGGGGTGAAGCGTTGTGTCTAGTCGGGTGGGGATTATGGACAAAGACGGGCCGGTCCCTTTGTATTATCAGTTACTAAATGATCTTAGGGCCCGCGTGTCGCGTGAATTCAATCCCGGTGACCTGTTTCCAACAGAGGAGAGCTTATGTACCCAATATGGTGTAAGCCGAACAACGGTCAGAGCGGCCATTGACGTGTTGGCCCGCGAGAATATTTTGAAACGTGTACGAGGCAAAGGCACCTATGTGCAAGAGCAAAAAATTGAACAGAACTTTTTCCAGAACCTGACCAGCTTTAGTCACGAGATCCGGGTTAAAGGAATGACTCCATCGACTAAAGTGATCGAATTCAACTCGGGCCCGGCGACTGAGGAAGATGTTTTTGCACTAAATGTTTCCCTAGATAGTTCCGTGTTTCGGCTGAAGAGGTTACGGTTCATTAATGACCAACCGGTTGTGCTGGTCATTACCCATGTTCCTTATGCGCTGTGCGTTTCTCTGGACAGTTATAACTTCGAAAACGAGTCGTTATACGAGGTCCTTGAGCGAAATTTTAGTCTGCCCGTGGCGATGGCTCGACGCGAGGTGGAGGTAACACAGGCGTCCAAGGACCTCGCCACCGCGTTACAAGTAAAGAGAGGGACTCCATTGCTCCTAGTGAAGACCACGGCATACACCCGTGAAAAAACTGCGATAGAGTACTCGGTGGCCTATTATCGAGGGGACCGGAACCGATTTGTTGTGGAACTTGAGAGGTAGATACTGATGACTGCTACTAAACCAGAGATGCGGCCCACTGGCTTTGCTCATAGATTGGCACGCTGGATCGATTGGATTGTGGTTGCTTTAATACTAGCAGTGTTAGTTGTTGTGTCTGTTACGGTGACGGGATTCCTGACAGAGTACAATATTTCTAACCTCCTTCTGCAAAGTTCGTACATCGGTATTCTCGCCATTGGTGAAGCGTTCGTCCTCATCACGGGCGGTATTGACCTTTCGTCCCCGGCAATCATGGCGATGGGCGCTGTGGTAGGGGCTGGCTACATCGTGGCGCACCCAAACCAGCTTGTGCTGGGGATACTCATAATGGTTGTCATTGGTGTAGCGTGTGGCATTGTTAATGGACTACTGGTGGCGTATGTGAAACTCGTTCCGTTTATCGCGACTCTAGCCACTTCAACTTTACTCGGCGGTTTAGCTTTATGGATTACGCACTCGGCATCTATCGCCGGTCTGCCTAACAGTTTTCTCAATCTCGCTGGTAGTCTGGGTTCCATACCTATTCCGGTGATTGTGTTTGCTGTAGTGATTGGACTGTCCTACATCCTGCTTGCGAAAACTGTCTTAGGACGTCACATCTTTTATATCGGCGTTAATGCTCGTGCCGCGCGAGTGGCCTCGATCTCGGTGGAGCGCACGCAAGTTATGGCTTATGCGATATCGGGACTTAGCGCGGGGATTGCGGCTGTTGTATTGACCGCCATTTTGGGAACGGCTACTGCCGCCATGGGACAGGGTACTATTCAACTAGCAATCATCAGTGCGGCCGTTATTGGCGGTGTAAGCATCTATGGCGGAGTAGGATCCATCCCGGGTGTGGTACTGGGGACCCTGTTGCTTACCCTTATCGGCAATGTGATGAGCCTGAATAATGTATCTTACTTCACGACCTATATGGTGAAGGGTGCAGTTATTGTTGTAGCCGTGTCGCTTGACCGATTCCGACGACTCAAGTAAATGAAGAGAGGTTAGACGCACATGTCTGGTAAGGCACTTTTGGAGCTCCGGCACATCTCCAAGCACTTTGCAGGATCTCAGGCATTGTCAGATGTCTCGATAGAATTAAATCAGGGTGAGGTGCTGGGGTTAGTCGGTGCTAACGGCGCGGGGAAGTCAACCCTGATGAATGTTTTGGGCGGGGTAATCACCAAGGACGCGGGTAGTATTTTAATTGATGGGCATGAAATATCTCTGACTAGTCCAAGTGCAGCAGATCGGGCTGGTATTGCCTTTGTTCATCAGGAACCGGCCCTCTTTTCCATGCTAACAGTGGCTGAAAACATGTTTGTTACAGACTATCCTGGCAAATGGGGATGGATCGATCGAGCTCGCATGGTTGAAGCATGTGCGCGACATTTGCATACCGTGGACTCGCAGTTGGATCCGAATACGTTAGCTCGCGACATCGGCATTGGAGACAGTCAATTGATTGAGATCGCTCGGGCTCTCAGTCAACAAGCCCGTATTGTGTTGTTTGACGAACCCACCTCGTCCCTGACAGTTCATGAAAAGGAACGGCTGTTTGAGATAATTCGGTCTCTTAAGAACAGCGGTACCGGAGTTATCTACATCTCGCACTTTCTTGATGAGGTTCTCGACATATGTGACCGTGTGGTGGTACTTCGCAATGGCAAGGTAGTGGCCAAATCTCCGGTAAGTGAGATGTCGATGGCGCGACTGGTCGAAGAAATGTTGGGTAGACAGTTAGAGAGTACTCGTCAGTCTGGCCGGCGCGCGGGTGATGTCGTGCTCCAAGTCGAATCCCTGTCACGAGGAAATGTTTTACGGAACGTCTCGTTTACTCTGCATGAAAATGAAGTTGTGGGCTTATGGGGACTGTTAGGATCCGGGCGCAGTGAACTGTTCCGAGCACTGACCGGCCTCGATCCGATTGACCGAGGACATATCCGAATGCGGATAGGTGGCGAACTGAGGCCTATTACTCCTGGCAACTTTCTCTCTAGGGCTGGCTACGTTACCGAAAACCGTCGCGATGACGGATTATTTGCCAAGATGAGCCTACGACCCAATGTCACTGCTGCAAGCCTATGGAATGTTATTCGTAGTCGGCTTCGGTTCATAGACCAGGCCGGAGAGCGCCACGTAGCCGAAGAGGTGATGCAAAGCTTAGCGATTAAAGCTTCAGGCCCCGAGGCGTTAGCGGAAACTTTAAGCGGTGGCAATCAGCAAAAGGTGATTCTAGGCAAGTGGTTGCAACGTCAGCCCACCGTCATCCTTATGGATGAACCTACACGTGGAGTCGATGTAGGTGCAAAGGCAGAAATCCACCGTTTGATCGGCGAATTGGCTGACCAGGGGACGTCAATTTTGATTGCGACTTCAGAGATTGAGGAACTGATGAGTTTAAGTGATCGTGTCTTGGTTATTAGCCGTGGCCACATCGTCACCGACATCACCAGAGACCGTGTAGAACAGGAAAGTCTTATGCGGTTTGCTATGGGGGAGGCGTAGACTGAATGGTTGGTCGTCGTAAGACACTCGAAATCGAGAAGCGTTTCGTATTTTCGTATGGAATTTATATAGTGTTTGCGGTCTTAGTGATAGTTTACGCCATATCTTCGCATGCTTTTCTTTCACTTAGCAACATTAGGGATATTTTTATGAATTCCAGCGATCTGTTGATCTATGTAGCGGGACTGACCTTTGTTGTGTTGACGGGCAATATTGACGTGTCATTCGGGTCTACGGCATTCGCCAGCGTTGCGATCGGTATCGTTCTGCTAGTCAACCATGGAGTGTCCCCGGTACTCGCTATATTGGTTACGATTGCTTTTGGGATGGTTGTGGGGGCCGTGAATGGCGTGTTGGTGGCGTATGTCGGTATCGACCCGCTCGTGACGACTTTGGGTATGCTGTTTTTCCTGCGCGGTTTAGCACTCAATATCATCAAGGGATCCCAGATTGAGTTACCAAACTCGGTGGCTGGAGTGACCACTGCTTCCTTCGCGGGGGTTCCACTTATTGTCATGGTCGCTGTTGTAATTTTGGTGGTGCTGCAACTGTTATTGCGGAAAACCCAATTTGGGCGTCATGTCATTGCGGTCGGATGTGACAGGAGGGGGGCTCAGCAGGTTGGCATACGTGTTCGACGCATCACCTTTATTACCTTTGTTCTGTCGGGAACCTGTGCCGGTGTAGGAGGTATTCTTGCCGTGATTAACATCGGCTCGGTGCAATCTGCTATGGGCCAGAATGCTTTGTTTGCCGGAGTGGCCGCGTTGGTAGTAGGGGGGACCAGCCTTTTTGGCGGCTTAGGTTCTGTGCTTCCGGGGGCCTTGGTGGGAAGTCTGCTACTAAGTGCCACTCAAAACGGTCTGTCGGTTCTAGGAGTATCGCCATATGTTTATCCGTTTGTGGAAGGGCTAGTCATTATTGTCGCCATGTATATGGACGGGCTCAAGAACTTAAGGATTAGAGGATCGCGAAGCGACGAAGTTATTAGTACTCAGTCTTTCGCGACGAAAACTCTAGAAAAGGAGTGACGGCTGCGAAATAGCCTTCGCACGGCATGAGGTTGGGACACATTGTAGAAACTATTCTGGCAAGGAGGAAATTCAAATGGAAGTTCGGAAAGTATGGCATCTGTTGGCGGCAGCAAGTTTACTTTCGGTAATGGCCGGGTGTGGAACAGCAGCCAGCACGGGGGGCTCATCAGGTACAACTTTAGCTAACAGCACTATTCGCGTGGGATTTTCGCTACCGACGATGCAGGGGTCCATTTACGAAGCTTTTGAAGACTATATGGTTAAGGCAGCGCAGGATTATACGCAAAAGACAGGCCGCAAGATTGACTTTATATTTACGGTAGCTCATGATTCTGCCGCGACCCAGGCTTCTCAGGTTCAGGACCTCATCGCACAGCATCCTAATGTTCTAATTCTAATGCCTGTTGATAACGAATCGATCTTAGCTAGCATCCAGGCGGCCCAACGGGCCGGGATTCCGGTTATGACCTACAACCGGAATGCGGCTCCCAGCAAGACTATCCATGCTCCCTTTGTTGGGCTGAATACCTACCAGGAGGCTTATATTGCGACAAAAGCGTTCGCAAGCATTCTGAAGAAGGATCATATCAAACCAGTTTGTGTCGATGTGGAAGGGGCACTTGATGATCAAGTAGCTCTTAGCCGTATCGCAGGCTACAACGCGGCAGCGGCCAAATATGGGATCCATACCCTCGAGTCAATTCCTACGAACTGGGAGCCTTCGGAAGCGGAAAGCGGGCTGGAGGCCGCACTGACGGCGCATCCTAATATTAACTGCGTTTTCGTTGCGTCGGACTTTTTGATGCCCGGTGTCGAGGCGGCGTTAAAGGCCGTTGGACGGTGGGCCCCAAGTGGGCAACCCCATCACATGATGCTGGCGAGTCAGGATGGCTTTCCGCTCGGGATCCAACTGCTTAAGGCAAACTATGAGAATGTTCAGGCAGGATATAACATTATGGGCATGTCCCAGGCTGCCATTCAGATGGTCGTTCGATTGGCAGACCACAAACCGCTGCCATCGCAGAATGTGCTGGTTCCGCCAGTCTTACTGTATCCATCTACTGTCAACTCGACGCCCAACCTTTGGGGTGTAAACCCAACGGCAGGCGTAGCCGCTGGCACGACCAACGGTTAATGCGACCAGACAAGGAGGGGATTGCCCATGAAGTTTGCCATTAGCAACTGGATTTATGGTGACGAACCGTTAGAAGTGACTTTTAAGCGACTTCAACGGTACGGATATGATGGGATTGAAATTCGTGGAGAACCGTCGTTCTATCCAGCCGATGAGGTGAAAGCGCTGTGTAGGAAATATGGAATTACGGTCACGTCGGTAGCGGGCATGTACGAGTGGCCGAACCCTGATCGCGATTTGGCTAACCCCGATCCGCGAGTGCGTCACGCGGCGGTGGATTATTTAATCGGGGCTGTCGAATGGGCCGCTGAACTGTCCGCCCCGATGGTCGTGGTCGTGCCCTCCGCGGTATCTAAAACTTCGCCGGTCGGGGTGGGAGATAGCCCCGAAGACTGGGAGCAACGAAAACAACACGAGTGGGCCTTGGCGGTCGAGAGCTTACAGGAGGTATCGAAGACGGCAGAACGAGAGGGAATTTGGCTTGCTATTGAACCCATCAATCGTTACGAAACGTTTCTGGTTAACAATGTGGAGCAAGTCCTAAAAATGATCGGCGAGATCAATTCATCCACTGCGAAAATTCTTCTCGACACGTTTCATATGAACATTGAGGAAGTAGGTCCTGCAGAAGCTGTGAAGAAAGCTGGATCCAAACTGGTGAATGTTCAGATCGCAGATTCCAATCGGCAAGCCGTGGGTCAAGGGCATACCAATTTTCCCCGTATCATTCATGCGTTGAAGGAAATTAACTATCAGTATGCGTTAACGCTTGAGCCATTGCCACCATTACCGAACCCATACTTCGCGATTCGCATGCCGGGTCTTCAGGGACTACGGGACGAGTATGCGGAAGTGTGTATCACGCGGCTTAAAGAGTATATCGAACGAGATTAAGTGAACTGTTGTCGGTTTAGTGCGGAGGGCATTATATGCAATACGTTCTAGGAATTGATGTGGGGACTTCCGGTATCCGAGCGGGTTTATTGTCAGAGGATGGGAAACTCGTAGTCAAGGCGTTTGTTAACGGTCAGCTATTCCATACCCCGGAGGGTTGGATTGAGCAAGATATGAACGACCTGTATGACGGAACTTGCTCTGCTATTCGCCGATGCATTGCTGAGTCTGGGGTTATTCCTAGAAGTATCGCAGCGATCGCGATATCTGGGCAGATGGCGGGAATCGGGGCCGTGGATCGGGGGTGGAACCCTATAGGCCGATACGATTCATGGCTTGACGCCCGTTGCCTTGACACTCTGAAAGGTATGGACGCTGATCATCGCGACGCCATGTTTAGATTGACCGGGTGTCCCCCGACATATCACCATGGTGCAAAAATTCTATGGTGGCGGAAACATGCTCCTAGTGCGTATACTGCCGTGGCCAAATTCGTTGTGCCAGCAGTCTATGTGGCGGGGCGTTTAGGAGGTCTGTCAAGCGACGAAGCCTTCATTGACGATACCTATCTCCATTTTTCTGGATTTTCCGACACGGCAGAGCGCTGCTGGTCACCACAGCTGGTCGACATATTTGAAATGGATCCGACAAAATTGCCCCGTATCGTGCGACCGTGGCAAGTAGTGGGAGAAGTGACTGCCAGGGGTGCAAGCGATTCGGGGCTTGCGCGGGGCACCCCGATTGTGGCTGGGGCAGGGGATACGGCCATGAGCTTTCTGGGAGCAGGATTGGTTGAGCCTGGAATGGCAGTCGATGTGGCCGGTACAGCATCAGTACTAGGAATTATGAGCGATAGGTTTACGGTTGACGAAAGACATCGGACCCTCATGTGCTCTCGATCGGTCTTCCCAGACCTCTACACGTATTACGCGTTTATCGCTGGAGGGGGCATGGCTGTCAGTTGGTTTAGACAACAGTTTGCTCCTGAGCGAACGTTGGCTGATCTCGATTACCTGGCAGGAAAGATCCCAAATGGCGCGTTGGGTCTGCAATTCGTACCACACTTGTCGGGACGGGTGAGCCCTGCCAATCCATATTATCGAGGAGCATGGGTCGGTCTAGGATGGGACCATGGAATCGGATCATTATTCCGGGCGATCTTAGAGTCGGTAGCGTACGAATATCAGCAGTACCTCTCCATTGTGACAGAAATGGTTCCTACATCTATACGGGAGGTGAGGACTGTAGGCGGCGGGGCCCGAAGCGCTCTCTGGAATCAAATCAAGGCGAATGTACTTGGCATACCGGTGCAGCGTATGGAAGAAGACCAGATTACTGTGCTGGGAGCAGCGATTGTCGCTGGAAATGCCATTGGTTTGTTTCCTGATGTGCAAGCTGCAACCCGTGCAATTGTCAAAACGCACGGTAAGGCCTACGAGCCTGAGGCGTCAGCGTACCAGGCCTATCGCATTCACTCGACCCGTTATCGCGGTCTACTTGCGCATTTAGACCAGCATTTCAATGAAGTCAATAGCAGTTCAGAAAAGACAGGGTCAGGAGTGTTACAACAATGATTACACAAGAACTTTTGGGTATAGGGGTTATCGGAGTGGGACGGGCTGGATTGGTACATGCACAGAATTTTGCGTACAATGTACCGCGTGCTCGTCTGGTGTCGGTCATGGATGCAAATGACCAAAGAGCTCAAGAAGTCGCAGCAAGTCTAGGGGCGGATTATACTACGGACTTGGAACGGTTTCTCCAGGATCCCAGAATTGATGCGGTTTGCGTAACTCTGCCCACCTTTTTGCATGCTACGGTGGTAGAACAGGTGGCCCGTGCTGGTAAACACATTTTGTGTGAAAAACCACTAGCCCTTACTCCCGATGAAGTGTTATCAATGGCCGCAGCGGTCAAAACAGGGCGCATTACGTTTGTCATGGGGTTTATGCGCCGTTTCGACAGCAGTTTTCAAAGAGCTCGGCAGATGATTAGCGAGGGGGCCATTGGGCAGCCCATTGTTATCAAATCTACCGGGCGGGGTCCAGGTTTACCGCCATCGTGGGCATGGGATATCAACCTCTCCAATGGCATGCTCGGCGAGGTGAACAGCCATGATTTTGATGCGGTACGGTGGTTGTTAGGATCCGAGTACCAAAATGTCTACGCGCGGGGAAGAAATTTTAAGTCGTACGACGTAGCTAAATCTTACCCCAATTTCTATGACAACGCAGTGGTGTTGATTGAGATGGAATCAGGGGCAATTGGGACAGTCGACGGTTCATGTCCGGCTGATTATGGTTATGACGCCCGCATTGAGGTGTTAGGCACCGAGGGTGTGCTGTTTGTGGGCACCACTGCTGAGAATTCGGTCACCGTCTGGACCAAACCTAAGGGAGTTAGACAGAGTGGTGTGACTTCTTGGAAAAGTCTCTTTCGAGAAGCCTATCTGGCGGAAGACCGCCACCTTGTGGATTGCATTTGGGACAATACACCGCCACTGGTTGGATTGGAAGATGGACTTCGGGCACTGGAAGTTGTCAGGGCTGCGAATTATTCAATTCAATCGGCGCAAGCGGAAGAGGTCCGGCGAGCGGAACTGCCCAAATGAGTTCTGATACTCCGCAGGGATGTAACAGGCGGAACTACCAAGCCGTATTGCTTCATCATGGTCAGGTGTCGGTGGTATCTCGTCCATTTCGCGGGCCTAATCCCGGGGAAGTAGTACTTCGGGTGGAGGCTGCCAGCCTCTGTTCAACCGACCTAAAAATCCTAAAAAAGGGACACCGCCTGATTAATCCGGAAGAAGCTGCGGTTCTGGGTCATGAAATCGTGGGGCGGGTGCACGCTGTGGGTGAGAATGCAGGCCAAATAACCGTGGGGGAACGGGTTGTAGTGATGCCCAATGTTGGTTGCGGTACCTGTGAGCTCTGCCGCAAGGGCCTTGAGAATTTGTGTTCCGATTATAGGGCGTTTGGCATCGGTCTTGATGGAGGGCTTGCGGAGTTCATGCGCGTGCCATCGGAAGCCGTTTCCCGTGGACATCTGATTGCTATCAGTGACACAATTCCCACTCAACTTGCGGTGCTAGCAGAGCCTTTGTCGTGTTGCTACCGGGGCCTTAGGGTAAGTCGGCTGAAAGCTGCTGAGTCCCTTGTTGTAATAGGTACGGGGGCGATGGGACTGCTCACGATAACTTTGGGAAAAGCGTTGGGGGCTGCGCCTATTATCGCCGTCGGGCATGGCGGTCGCTCCGGACTGGCCGCCCAGTTTGGCGCAGATCTGACTCTTGATGCGCTTGAGTCGGGCTGGCAAAAAGCAATCTGGGACGTAACTCACGGTACTGGCGCAGATGTGGTAATGGTTACGGCTTCGTCTTCTAAGGCCCAACACGACGCCATTGCACTTGCAGCAGCACTAGGACGTGTCAATTTTTTCGCGGGATTGCCGGATGATGACGGTTTGCATGATTTTCCGTCAAACGTTCTTCACTATCGTCAGGTTAGTGTGCTGGGTACAACTGGATCCACCCGATCAGATATTGAGGAAGTGATACGTTTGATGGAAACGGGTCGACTGGCCACGGCATCTAATGTCGTCACACATGTTATGGGACTCAGAGAGTTTATGTCGGCAGTAACTGCGATGGATCAGCGCAATGGCTTAAAGTGCATGTTGTCGGTCGACTAAGGAAAGAGCCATACGAAACTGGTGTCTCAAGGTATTCCAAGCATTTTGGTGAGACCGAAGCGCCATGAGAATGGCCGATTGCCCCTTCGTGTCTTTGAATAGGGTGATGAATCTGGCGTCTAGATTCTCAGAGATACGCTAAGCGGAAGGAAGGATAAGCCGATGCATCATGTATTGGAGAAAATTTCGAAGGATCGGATTGTCATCATCATGCGTCGTATGATAGAAGAACAAGTTGCGAGGACAGCCGGAATTCTTAATGATGTGGGCCTCCATGTCTTCGAAATTACGTTCGATTCAAAGGAACCTGTTGAGACCATCCAAAGGCTCAGAAGGGAGTTGGGTGATGGAATATTAATCGGGGCCGGAACAGTAGTTTCGACGCATCAGGTAGATCAGGCCGTAGAAGCGGGGGCAGATTTTGTGGTGACACCCCATCTTTCACTGGAGGTGATCGCACGGTGCCACAAATATGGGGTTCCTATTGTTCCTGGAGCTTTGACTCCAACAGAAATCTTTACGGCGTGGGCATCCGGGGTTGAATGTGTGAAAATTTTCCCCGCAGCTCCGGCTGGAGGACCATCTTACATCAAAGCACTTAAGGGTCCTTACCACGACATTCTTTTAATGCCCACAGGGGGCATTCGTCCCAACGATGCGAAGGCCTATATTGACGCGGGTGCGATGGCCGTAGGTATGGGAAATAGTCTCTTTGGAGGGCCTTCTATGGATGACGCGACTATTGTTACTCAGGCGAAGGCATTAGTCTCGGCGGTAAGGGAGAGCTAGATCATGAACGCCAATCTTTGTGTTCTATTCACCCCACGATCATTTTCCGATGACGATCAGGACATTCTTACTGGATTGGCTTCGGCGGGTATAGAAATCCGCCGAAAGCCAAAGGGACCAATCTGGACGGACGACGTGCTGGCCTCGGCGTTAAAAGGAGTGGATGTTCTGGTGTTGGGGCTAGAGCCTCTGACCCGGCGCGTTATAGAGGCAGCCGACTCACTCAAACTCGTAGTGCGTTTCGGTAGTGGTATGGACAACGTGGACGGGGTGGCGGCTTTGGAACGTGGCATCGTGGTGGCTAACATTCCTCATGCCAATAGCGATGCCGTTGCAGAACTTACCATTGGATTGATGATTACACTAGCACGAAACGTCATGGTTATGCGCAGCAGTATAAGGCGCGGCCAATTCGTAAAGGTTACGGGAGCCGAAATTGCTGGCAAAGTAGTGGGTATTATTGGCTTTGGCAATATAGGGAGGGCCGTGGCACGAAAAGCGGAGGCTCTTGGAGCTATTGTACTCGGCAATGATCCGTTTTTGACGCAGGGAACAGCGCAACCAGGGGTAACGCAACTGGTTGATCTTCGGGAGTTACTACAAACCAGTGATTTTGTCTGTCTTCATGCTCCCTTAACGCAAGATACGGAAAATTTCATCGGATATTCACAGTTTCAACAGATGAAGACGGGTGCGTATCTGCTTAACATGGCGCGCCATGGGTTGGTACACGGCGATGCCCTTTATGAGGCACTCAGGACAGGGCGCATTGCAGGCGCTGCACTAGACACCATTGATTCCCCCATAGAACTCGATCCGCGGCTACTGGAATTCGATAACGTAATTCTAACTCCCCATGCTGGGGCAAGCAGTCGGGAATCGGTGGCACGAATGAAACAGGCGGCAGTGGATGAAGTGAAGGGTTTCATCGAGGGCTTACCGCCAAGAAACCCATGGCGCCCCATTTAATGGTTATCTACGGTTATCTACAGAGGAGGAGAGGTCAATCATGACAACATCGCATCCTATTGATGCTCACCGCTATGAGATCCCCATGCCTACGGTAGGCATCCGTCCCATCGTGGATCGTCGGAAGCTTGTCAAACATGCGCTCTCGGACATGACTATGGAACTGGCACATGCAGTAGCCGCAGTGTTACGGGAAGAGATAAAGCTTCCTAATGGGCAGGCTGTTGAGTGCATTGTACCAGATCACTGCATTTCCACCGGGGTCGAAGTAGCATCGACTCAACGCCAGTTTGCACAGGCAAACGTTGGGGTGATCATCTCGGTGGCATCCGGATGGGCATATCCCTTGGAAACCTTGTCACAGGATAGTCGAATTCCTCAAGCTATTTGGGGTTTTAATGGGACCGAAAGACCTGGAGCAGTCTACCTCGCGGCATTGAACGCGGCTCACAATCAAATTGGCGTGCCGATATTCAAGATTTACGGACGGGATGTTCAGGACATTGGAGAGCGATTTGTGCCAACCGACGTTCGGGAACGTTTGGTGACATTTACTCGTGCGGCTTTGGCTCAAGCTCTGATGGTCGGGAGGTCATATCTTTCGATAGGTTCCGTATCGATGGGCATTGCCGGTTGCATCGTGAATGAGGACTTCTATAGGCAATACTTAGGGATGCGGACCGAGTATGTCGATATGGTCGAAATTTTACGGCGAATTGACCATGGCGTGTATGACCATGACGAGTACCAGAAGGCAGTACAGTGGGTTCGGCAATGGTGCCGTGAGGGAAACGACACCAATCCTGAGGCTATGAGGCGAACCCGCGCGCAGAAGGATAAAGATTGGGAATTCGTTACGAAATCTACCATGATTGTGCGCGATCTGATGATTGGAAATCCGAAGCTACATACTGTGGGCTTCGAAGAAGAAGCTTATGGGCGCAATGCGATCATCGCGGGATTTCAGGGTCAGCGAGAGTGGACCGATCATTATCCGAATGGCGATTTCACCGAAGCCATGCTAAATTCATCTTTCGACTGGAATGGTCGCCGTGAACCGTTTATTGTAGCGACCGAAAACGACAACTTGAACGCCGTGTCCATGCTCTTTAACCATCTTATTTCCCACACGGCCCAGATATTTGCGGATGTCAGAACGTACTGGAGTCCAGATGCAGTCAAGCGAGTGACAGGGCACACGTTGACCGGGTTGGCTAGCACTGGTATCATTCATCTTTCGAATTCCGGGCCAGCTGCGCTAGACGGCACGGGTCAGCAAACGGCGGGAAACAAACCTGCCATGAAACCGTTTTGGCAAGTAACGGACGAAGAGATGGTAGATTGTCTCCGTGCTACCACATGGCAGCCTTCTCTTCTAGACCAGTTTTTAGGCGGGGGGTATTCCTCTGCGTTTATTTCACGTGGCGGAATGCCTGTGACCATGACACGGGTCAGCCTTATCGCTGGTTTGGGTCCTGTGATCCAAATTGCCGAAGGATATACCGTCGACCTTCCCGACACCGTGGCGCTGATCCTAACTGAGAGAACCAACCCAACGTGGCCGTCGACCTGGTTTGTACCTATTCTCAATAACACTCGCGGCTTTAGAGATGTCTATTCAGTGATGGAGAACTGGGGATCGAATCACTGTGCCCTGGGATATGGACATATCGGTCGTGAACTGATCACTCTTGCTGCGATTCTCCGTATTCCTGTTGCATCCCATAACGTCGATGACAAATTGATCTTTCGGCCAAGTATCTGGGGGGCTTTTGGCCTTAACGACCTTGACAGTGCGGACTTCCGGGCCTGTGGAATGCTAGGCCCCCTACATCGTTGAGCATAATTGGTTGGACGGCTGACGGGAATTCCCTAGCACAGCATCTGCCGACGATGAGCACCGACCATTGGCTTTAATGTGGCGAAACCGTCGGAAACCAATTCTCTAAAGATCATGTGTCCGGCGTATTTGTAGAAAGACTGGAGGTTTTACCGTAGGGGCCGGCATGCGATTAACGGACTTGCTGTGACAGGGGCGCCGATGGGAGGTCACCCGACCGGCACTTTTACAAAGGTTAAAACGCACATCACACCGTGAAGACCGGTTGAGGATTGCGAAAGGTCGCCTAGATGGACGTCCATGCGAAAACCACCTAAAAGGGGTGTAAAACTATGGCGATACAAACTGTACTAGGTCCGATTGAAAAACGGGAACTAGGATTCTGCCATGCTCATGAACATATATTTTTGGCAGAAGGTCCGCATACCAAGGTAAATCCGGCATTGCGAATCGATGATTTTCACAAATCGTGCCAAGAACTTGTGAGTTTTAAGCGGGTTGGCGGCAAAGCTGTTGTTGATGCCCAGCCGATTGGCTGTGGTCGGATGGCTGATGCATTGGTAGCGGCGGCGCTTCAGACGGGCGTTCACATAGTAGCCTCTACAGGATTTCACAAATTCATCAACTACGAGACGGATCATTGGTTGTTTTCAATGGATACAACGAGCTTATTCGAGTTGTTCTGTCAGGAAATTCGCCACGGAATGTTCATTAACGCCGACACACAACCACCCCTTGAATCTATTGACGCCAAGGCAGGTGCCATCAAAACCGCAATTGATGAAGACCGTATGGAGGATTCAAGTAAGAAGTGGTTCGAGGCGGCGGCGGAGGCGTCCGTAGTGACCGGTGTGCCAATCATCTGTCACACCGAGTCGGCTGAGCAAGGGATGTATCTAGCCGAGTTTTATCTTAAGAGAGGTGTTGTACCAGGCAACATTATCATCTGTCACTTGGACAGGACACTAGTAGATGTTAACCTGCATCGGGAAATTGCATCACTAGGAGTGTATGTGGAATACGATACCATTGGTCGCTTTAAGTACCATGATGACGTCGGTGAGGCCCGATTAATTGCGCAGATGATCGAGTGGGGCTTTGAACGTTCAATCCTAATGGGACTCGATACCACCCGTGAACGGCTAAAGAGTTATGGTGGCAATATTGGACTGGGGTATATTGTGCAAAAGTTCATTCCCCTGATGCGTTCTTTGGGAATTCCCGATAAACCCATTAGAAGAATGGTTGTGGAGAATCCCGCTGAAGCGTTCTCAGTAAAATTGGGAGCGGAGAGGGTTGAGGTTTTTTGAAAAAAACGGTCAAAAGGGAGAATTCCGTGTGATGTTCAATTTTAATCCGGCTTTGGAGCCCACGATGTACTTTATTGGCGTAACCACGGCATATTCATCCATCATGAATATCTTTCCGCGCTGGTCAACCGAACTGCAGTTAGGGGCAGCAATTGTTGGGATTGATTTACCTCTCAATGCGGACTCTGGACTCTATCGAGAGGTTGTTTCATTTATCAAACATGACCCGTTATCTTTAGGGGCATTAGTAACAACTCATAAGATGAATATCTTAAAAGCAGCAAAAACGGAGTTTGACTACCTCGATTCTTATGCCACTGTATTTGAAGAGATTTCGTCTATCTCTAAAAAGAACGGGCGGCTCGAAGGGTATGCAAAAGATCCTATTTCGAGCGGCCTGGCAATGGAAGCCTTTATTCCCGAGAACTTCTGGTATGAACACCGTGGTGAGGTTCTAATACTGGGTTCAGGGGGTAGCGCTTTGGCCATAAGTGCCTACCTGGCGAACAAAAAACATCGAACGAACGTACCGACCAAAATAACTTTAACCAACCATCATGAGGACAGACTTGTAGAGGCCCGAAGAATCTTATCGCGACTTGAGACTGATGTGACATTTGATTTTCGATTATGTAAGACTCCGACTGACACGGACAAACTCGTTCGTAACTTGACGCCCTATTCCATGGTGGTAAACGCAACGGGCATGGGCAAAGACATTCCGGGATCGCCAGTTACGGACAATGTCATATTCCCCAAAAACAGTCTCGTCTGGGAGCTCAATTATCGAGGAGCGCTAAACTTCTTCCATCAAGCGCAAAAGCAAGAAGAGGACCGAAACCTTCGGGTTATAGATGGTTGGAACTATTTTATTCACGGGTGGACACAAGTTATCACTGAGGTATTTCATGTCGAAATTAACGCGGCAGCATTCCGCAAGTTAGATTATATCGCCGCTCAATGTCAACCGCAGGAGGTGGGTGGGACCCATGAACATTAAGAATATCGATCCATTCGCGATATATTTTGATTTAAGAGACGGCTTGTCAAATAAGGTGGAATCCACAAAGCGTTATCTCTCTCAAATGAGAGGAATGTATGCAGATGAGGTAAGTTATGAAGAATCCCTCATAAAGGAAGATAGGCTTGTTTACGAATTCTACGAGCTAGACATCCCGCAGTCTTCTACAAACCTTATGTTTGGAACTAGTATCGTGTACCCGGGAAAAATTGGGTCGGAATATTTCATGACGAAAGGGCATTTCCATACCATTCTCGAAGCAGCAGAGGTGTATTACTGCCTAAATGGTCAAGGACTCATAGTGATGGAAACTCCTGAAGGCCAAACGGTTGTTGAGAAGTTTCAACCAGGGATGGCTATATACGTTCCCGGCCGTTACGCTCATCGGAGCGTCAATACAGGAACTGAACCACTTGTTACGTTCTACGTGTTCCCTGCCAATGCTGGACATGACTATAAAACGATTGAAATAAAAGGATTTCGAGTTTTGGTAGTGGAGAAAAACGGAGAGTGGACGGTTGTTGACAACCCCAAATGGGGATAAGAAGAGCCCCGCTCTCGTTGATAATGCGTCAAGACCGTATTGGTGCTACTAATTGCCAGCACTGTGACTATTAGGCGGTCATTTTAGTGCCGTGAACCAGCCAATCGTGTTTGGTATTTTCTCGAAAAATAGGGGGGTTATACCTTAAAGTAAAGCATATTCGGTATCCGTTATTAGACCGCACCGCCATCTCATACGGATTTTAACCAGTGTTGTTGTCGTTTTCAACGATAGCGGCGGATTACGTCAGTGTACAACTATGAAAACCGATACAAGCCGGGTCGTAGAAATCCCACCCGAATAGCCAATGACTTAGTTAGGTAGTGTTGGTTCATTCATGAACAGGAATTGTTGTCACGGGAACGCACGTACTGGCGTGAAATTTAAAAGTGTGGCTGACGGGACCACTTTATCATCTTAAACCGATGGTTATTCTGTAACGCTGAGATCAGACGGTAACAGAGATTCGATAACGTAAGGAGCGTTTTGCCTATGTTTTACGGAGCCATTGAGGCGGGAGGAACCAAGGTATTATGCGGAGTCGGATTGCAAACTGGAGAACTTGTAGACCATGTATCAATTCCCACAAGAGGACCGACCGAAACCATTCGTGACATCGTAACCTATTTTCGTTCCCATCCGGTGTCTCGTCTCGGCGTGGCGAGCTTTGGACCTTTGGATCTGGATCCTCGGCATGCAACATATGGATCGATTACGAATACACCCAAGATCGCCTGGCGTGGAGTTAATTTCCTTCAATCCTTAAAAAACGCGTTACAACTTACGGTGTTCATCGACACGGATGTCAACGCTGCGATATTAGCCGAATACGCATGGGGAGCTGCTGCTCATCTGACTACGGCGTTATATGTGACTATTGGGACTGGTATCGGAGGAGGGGTCTTAGTGGATCGCCGTCCAGTACACGGGTTAATGCATCCGGAAATGGGACATATTGGGATTCGCAAAGATTCTAGTGATGCGTTCCCTGGCATTTGCGCGACCCACGTGGACTGTCTTGAAGGCTTGGCTTCGGGACCGGCAATTGCTGCACGATGGCAGGTTTCCTCGCAAGATTTACCTTCGGACCACCCAGCATGGGCATTGGAAGCCAATTATCTTGCTCAAGCCATAGCCACGTATATTTATGTCTTATCACCGCAACGCATTATCTTGGGTGGAGGCGTTATGCAACAAACAGCATTATTACCGGCTATTCGTCGGGCTGTTGCCTCAAACCTCAACGGCTATATTGCACGGCGTGAACTCCTTACGGAGGAGATAGATCATTATATTGTTCCCCCTCAATTGGGACAATTAGCGGGGTTACGAGGCGGTTTGTGGTTAGCTCTGCCTTCTATGGATATGGAGCCCTAAGTGGTATAGTGTACATCCCCAGATAGCTAAGGAAACCACAGATCGCTATCCTGCCAATGCAAACTCTACTAATATATTAAAAAGCTGAACCAATACGGGAATAAAGGAGAGCAATGGCACTGAAAATAAATAGCTTGAGTTTCGGTGCGCCAAGGTAAGCTGATCGTTTCGAGTCGGTGTAATTCCGGCCGCCGCAAGGACCAGCCCTTCACGGAGAATCGAGTTTTGGGTCCGAGGCCGTGAGGTCTCGGGCTAAGCGTAAACAGAGCGATGTCCAGGCCATAACCCTCCGGGGTGAAGTGATTGAGCTTCGTTAAAGTATGGTCTGAGGGCCGACTGGGTCGAAACTCCGGGAAGGCAACGAGTAGGGGCACGTTCACGGCGAGTGCCCCGGAGACCTCGGCGGAGTCGTAGAGCATGGCATGGCAGAAAACGAAACGAGACAGAACATGGGAGAAGCTCCGGGGTCGCGCAACGCGCGTACCCGCACCCCCGATAGGAGAAGAGTCGAAGGGCCGGGAATACCCACCGGAGCAGTCGGAGAACGCCATAGTACTCTCCTGTTAGGTCTCAGGCTGTTTGACTGGCCCGGTCTCACGATCAGTGGCTGGGCGTCGCCGAGAGAAAACCCGGATCGGGAGGATCCGGGTTGTGTTAGCATTCGCACTCGTCCGGCCCTGATGAGGTGACGAGTCGGGTCAACCAACGCTGGCGGGCCTCCCGGGTCGGCGGAAACGCATGGTACGGCCAGTGTGTCGGATCATACCAGTGTTGAAACCGCGACCACCCGGCGAGAATGTCCACCCGACGCAATAAGCGCGGGACGTCGTCCAAGTCCCACCCGGCACACGCGATGAGGGGATTCCCTTCCCTGGCCGCCGTCGCAGAGGAGGGCGCCAAATCCAAGCCCTAGAACGCCTCCGTCACTCGTCGCATTCCTACAAATACACGAAATACCGAATTAATCGGAATATTTGGTGGAAGTTGGTGCCGCCGAACGTGACAAGGTTTTTCAACGTGAACCATCGCGTTTAGGGGCCCTTAAAAGACGACGGCCGCCGACGAGCGACATCTAAACAGAAGAAGCATTTGGTTACTGTGGCACGGGTTGCGAAGCATGGGTGTTTTGCCTGGGCTACAGTTACTAGCGCAAAACGGCTGAAACGTTCCCCGCTACTCCCTAAGGGGTGGGACATTCTTGTGTCGATCTTTAACTGCGGTGGGCAGTGATTACACTAGACAAGGTAGAACGAATGTGGTCTATTATGGGAGAGGAAAACGGAGGTGTCCTGCTTGTTCAAGAAGATACTCGTTGCCAATAGAGGAGAAATTGCCATTCGGATCATGCGTGCTGCCAGGGACTTAGGAGTGGCCACGGTGGCGGTCTATTCCGAGGCTGATAAAGACTCTCCGCATGTGCGTTATGCCGACGAGGCGTTCCCGATTGGGCCCGCGCCGTCGCAACTGAGCTACTTGCATATTCCCAACATTATTAACGCGGCGGTGCAAACTGGTGCCGAAGCTATTCATCCCGGATATGGATTTTTATCGGAGAATTATCACTTTGCCGCGATCTGCAAGACATGGGGTTTGGTCTTTATTGGCCCCCCTGCGACAGCCATCGAGCAAATGGGTATTAAGGCCCAAGCCCGACAGGTGATGCAAAACGCCGGGGTGCCCGTAGTTCCAGGCACTGAGGGCACCGTGAGTGACTTGAACGAGGCCCGAAACATTGCAGAGCAGATCGGCTATCCTATTTTGGTCAAAGCGTCTTTTGGTGGTGGAGGACGAGGCATCCGCATCGTGGAAAGTGCCGATGAGTTGGAAGATGCTGTTGAACGCGCTAGCCGCGAGGCGAAATCCGCCTTCGGCCAGGGAGATGTCTATCTGGAGAAATATTTGAAACGCCCCCGCCATATTGAAATTCAAGTGCTCGCCGATGACATGGGACATGTGGTGGCGTTGGGGGAACGGGAATCCTCGTTGCAGCGCCGTCGGCAAAAAGTGTTGGAAGAAGCGCCGTCGGTGGCGGTGACGCCGGAAATACGGCGGCAAATGAGCGAAGCCGCGATTCGGGCTGCACAGGCCGTGGGATACACGAGTGCCGGAACACTGGAATTTCTTCTCGATGAAGAGGGACGATTTTACTTTATGGAAATGAATACCCGGGTGCAAGTCGAGCATCCTTGTACTGAGATGGTAACCGGGATCGATGTAGTTAAAGAACAAATCCGGGTGGCGGCGGGGTTGCCATTGTCGGTTAGCCAAGACCAAGTGCAATTGAACGGTTGGAGCATTGAATGCCGGATTAACGCGGAAGATCCCAGTAAACAATTTCGACCGAGTCCAGGGACGATCACGCTGTGGCACGAACCGGCGGGACCGGGAGTGCGCGTGGATTCGGGAGCTGACCAAGGATATGTAGTGCAGCCGTTTTATGATTCGCTGTTGGCGAAGTTGGTTACTTGGGGGCGTACCCGTGAGGAAGCCATCGCACGGATGCGCCGCGCGCTTTCGGAATTTCGCATTGAAGGGGTTAAAACCACGTTGCAATTGCATCAGCAATTGATGGAAGATCCCGATTTTGTCAAAGGGGATATCCACACCAACTTTTTGGCAGAGCGCATGGAAGGGGCTTAAATACCCCAAGGAGGACTCGTATGGATGATGTTGAAACTGCGGTGACGGTGCCGTCAATTCAAATTGCTAATGACGTGATAGCTGCCATTGCAGGATTGGCCGCGACCGAGGTCGACGGTGTGGTGGGCATGACCGGAGGTCTAGCGGGGGGACTTTCTGAGATGCTCGGTAAGCGGGATCCGACAAAAGGGGTTAAACTTGACGTGAAGGATAATCTCGTCGGGTTTGATCTTTATCTGGTTGTCCAATTTGGCATAAAAATCCCTGAGGTTGCCAGTCGGGTTCAAGAACAGGTAAAGATTCAAGTCGAGAACATGACGGGACTTCACGTGACACAAGTCAACATTCATGTGCAAGGAGTTTCGTTTGCGACGTCGTCGCAGTTGCCCGGGAACCTGGAGTAGTTTGGCGAGGAGGATTAATATGGCGCGCCACCGCGGAAGGGAACTCGCCTTGCGGGTGTTGTTCGAACAAGATTTGGCTCGTACCGAGGCGGAAGAACTACTGCGGCGGGCATTGATGGACGAAGCCGAAGACATTCGTCATTTCACCTGGGATCTGGTCTTGGGCACTCTTCAGCATCGCGATGAATTGGATGCCTTGATTAGTCAGGCAGCTATCGATTGGAAACTTCATCGAATGCCTACAATTGACCGTAATATTTTACGTCTGGCAACGTTTGAAATCGTATATACCCTCAATACCCCCATATCCGTGATTATTAATGAAGCACTGGAACTGGCGCAGGAATATAGCACGGATGATGCTAAGAAGTTCGTGAATGGGGTGTTGGCAACACTTTCTAAGAGTGTTCGGCCGGAAGGTGATCGCGATAAACCCTCTAACCTATAACGGGGACGAATTGGACGGCATGGTTATGGGGATCGACACCAGTGCCTATACCACGTCTCTAGCCGTAGTGACTCGAGACCAGGTGGTGTTCGATCAACGGATGGTGCTTTCGGTGCCTCAGGGACACAGAGGACTGCGCCCCAGCGAGGCTGTCTACCATCATGCCCGCAATTTTCCGGTGTTATATAAAAGATGGAAGCAGATTGCGGAAAATCTGGAGATTCCGGTTCGCGCAGTGGCAGCATCAACTCGTCCTCGTCCGATTGCAGATGCCTATCTGCCTACGTTTACCGTGGGGGAGGCTTATGCTCAAGTTATAGCCCTCACGCTAAATGTACCGTTAATTGCAACATCGCATCAAGAAGGGCATATTCGCGCTGGACTTTATGCCGCTGGGCGCTCGTTCTCACAGCGGTTTTATGCGTTGCATGTGTCAGGCGGCACGACAGAATTGCTGCAAGTGGAGCCCCGGGGGCCAGGGGCTTGGGATATTGCATTGCTGGGTGGCAGTGACGATCTCTATGCCGGTCAATTTGTTGATCGGATTGGAGTGGCATTGGGACTTGCCTTTCCTGCAGGACCGGAATTGGAGCGGTTAGCTTTGGATTCGGTGAATCCGTTGATGTTTAACCCTGGGACTGTCCGCCGTAAAGACGGTAAAGTTTGGATAAGTTTTTCTGGTTTAGAAGCTCAGGCGCAACGGGCCCTAAAAGAGGGTAAACTGCCCCAAGATATAGCCCGTGGAGTGGAAATCGGCGTTGGCCGGGCTTTGGCAAATGTGATTGAAGCAGGTGCCAAACCTGGGCCTTTAGTTGTGGTTGGGGGGGTGGCTGCCAACAAGACGGTCCGAGACATTATCCGTCATGGGGCAGAGTTTGACCCCAAATGGGATATTCTGTTTGGCACGCCACAATTAAGCCGCGACAATGCAGTGGGGGTGGCATGGATTGGTTGGGACAATTGGCACCGACGATGAGGGAGGGCATATGGCAAACATTTTGGATGGGAAATGGGTTGCGGCTAGTATACGACAAGAATTACAGGCGCAGGTGGGCGCATATCAACAGGAACATCAGAAACGGCCCGGCCTTGAGGTGGTGTTGGTAGGGGACGACCCTGCATCGCATGTCTATGTTCGGAACAAGGAACGCGCTTGTGCTCAAGCTGGCATTTTTTCCGAAACAGTCAACTTGCCGGCCGAATCAGCTACGGAAACCGTTATCGAAGTGGTAGATCGTGCCAATCGCGATGCTTCGATCCACGGTATTTTGGTGCAAATGCCCTTACCGCCACAAATCGATACTCAAGCAGTATTAAGTGCGATTAGTCCCAAGAAGGATGTAGATGGACTCACATCGCAAAACTTGGGGCATTTGGCTCAAGGGAAGCCGGGGCTATTTCCATGCACCCCCCGGGGTGTGATTGCCCTCTTAGACTATTATGGGATTGTCCTAACTGGGCGACGCGCATTGGTGGTTGGGCGCAGCATGTTGGTAGGAAAACCGTTGAGTTTGTTACTTCTGGCACGGGATGCGACCGTTACCATGGCCCATTCGCGATCGCGTGACTTAGACCAATTGGTGGCGGAAGCCGAAATTTTGGTGGCCGCGGTGGGCCGCCCGCAAATGATTCGTGGTGAATGGATAAAAAATGGAGCGGTGGTCGTTGATGTGGGTATCAATCGGACTCCCGATGGGTTAGTGGGTGATGTTGCCTACCAGGAAGCGGTTTCCCGAGCTGAGTGGATTACCCCGGTTCCGGGAGGAGTAGGCCCGATGACTATTGCCATGTTGCTCGACAACACTTGGCTAGCATTTCTGAACCAGGAGCGGTCGTGATGCGCAACAGCCCGCAAAAGTTCACGGTTAGTCAATTGGTGCAGGCTATCCGACAGTTGGTGGAAGGGGTCCCGGAATGGCAACACTTGTGGGTGCAAGGGGAGTTGTCTGGGGTCAAACACCACTCGTCGGGGCATTGGTATTTTGTTATGAAAGACGATCAGGCGCAAATTCGCAGTGTGATGTTTCGGCGCGATGCCTTGTCTTTAGATAGCCCCTTGCGCGACGGAATGCAGGTTTTGGCATTAGGCAGAGTAGGCGTCTTTGAGAGAGACGGGCAGACACAGCTTTATGTTACGCAAATTCACGATATTGGGGCTGGCAAAGCTCACTTAGCGTTAGAAGCTTTGAAGCAAAAATTGGCTGCTGAAGGTTTGTTTTCTCGCCCAAAACGTGCTGTACCGCTATTACCCAAGGCAGTAGGGGTGGTCACCTCACCAACCGGAGCTGCTCGTCGTGACATTGAAACTGTGGTTGGGCGTCGTTATCCGGGTATGGTGATCCGACTGTATCCAGTCCTGGTTCAAGGTAAAGAAGCGACGGCAGCCCTGGTCGAGGCCTTATCGTCTGTGTCGACCGCAGATGTTGACGTGGTGATTGTGGGTCGGGGTGGTGGGTCTAAAGAAGATCTTATGGTGTTTAACGAAGAGGCAGTGGTGCGTGCGGTAGCACGTTGCCCGGTGCCGGTGATATCGGCAGTAGGTCATGAAATTGATACCACGTTGGTGGACTTGGCAGCGGATTTGCGTGCTGCCACGCCGTCTGCCGCGGCGGAACTAGCCGTGCCTGAATTGGTTCGATTGGTTCATTGGCAAAACACTTTAATGTCACGTGCTCAACAAGCCATTGTGGGGCGTCTCGATTCTGAACGCAGGCGTTTAGTAGGCTGGACTGCCCATGGCATTTTAACGCAGCCCGGTGTATTGCTGCGGGAGGCTAAATTACGGCTGGATCGTTTGCAGGAACGGGCGGACCGATCTTGGGAGCGAAGACTCAGGGAACAACGTCATCGCTGGGACCGTGCGCAAGCACAAATTCAAAGTCTTAATCCGGAGGCAATCTTAGACCGTGGTTATGCGTATGTCACCAATGGCGAGGGCAGCCTGGTAACTGCTGTCCAAATCATGCCTAATGAGTTCTACGAAATCCATTGGTATAATGGAAGTCACTGGGTGACCAGAGTGAATCGGTAGGGGGAAATGGGATGGCTGTGGCGCCAGAAACCAATGACAATGACTTATCTCAATATGAAGCAATCATCGAACGGATAGAAGAAATTGTGCGTCTTTTGGAAAGCGGTCGTTCTCCCTTGGCAGAGAGCTTGAAACTTTATGCGGAGGCCAAGTCCTTAACCGAGAAGGCCAACCGATTGCTGGAGAGGGCTGAGTCTAGCCTTGGCCTCTATCCTACTGAAATAAAGGCGGAGGAGTTATAGTGGATGTCGCCTCTTGGTTGATAGAGACGCGCGCCCTAATTGACCGATGGATCCAAGAAGACTTTCCTCCGGATGCCTGTTCTGGCGGCACCGTGGAAGAGGTTATGAGATATTCGTTGCTGGCCGGTGGCAAGCGATTACGTCCGCAGCTGGTTTTGGCCAGTGCTGCATATCTCGGTCATGCCCTTGAAGAATTTAAAGAAATAGCGTTGGCAGTGGAGTATCTGCACACGTATTCCCTGATTCATGATGATTTGCCGGCGATGGACAATGACGACTGGCGTCGCGGTAGTCCTACTGCGCACAAGCAATTCGGGGAAGCTATGGCAATCCTGGGGGGAGACGCGCTGTTAACGGAGGCCTTTGTCAAGATGACGGCACCCGTGCTGGCTGCTCGCTTTGATCCGTCTCGGCTGGTAGCGGCGATAGGAAACTTTTCTCATGCAGTGGGGCGCCATGGGCTCATTCAAGGTCAAGTCAAAGATTTGGCTGGAGAAGGACAAGCCTTGCAACTGAAACAATTGGCAGAAATTCATCACAAGAAAACGGGAGCTTTGATTATTGCCTGTGTACAGATGCCAGCCATGGTTGTGGGCGATTTTGTGTCTGAGGCGAGATTAATAGAGTATGGCAGCCATTTTGGTTTAGCGTTTCAAATTGTGGATGATATTTTGAATGAAACCGGCGACGCGGCAATGATGGGTAAATCCACGGGTACTGACAGAGCTTTGGGTAAGGCGACCTATCCCGCTCTTTTGGGAATGGAAGAATCCAGGCGTTTGACGGAATATCATCGTATCCAAGCAAAAACCGCGCTGGGATGGGAACCGAGAGCGGAACTGTTACAAGGCTTAATTGATTTTGCGATCGACCGCCAGTGGTAGAGGGTTTCCAAAGGAGGGACGAAAGTGTTGCTGGAACGAATACAGTCACCAAAAGATTTGCGAACGATGACCATTAGTCAGTTGCAGCGGCTGGCCATCGAGGTACGGCAGTCAATCATCGAAACCACGGCGCGCACTGGTGGCCATATCGGAGCCAGTCTAGGAACCGTCGAGCTAACCTTGGCCTTACATCGGGTCTATGACACACCTCACGACAAATTGTTGTGGGACATCGGACATCAAGCTTATGCTCATAAACTGATCACTGGGAGACTGGAGAATTTTGGGACCCTGCGACAGTTGGGTGGTATTTCAGGATTCTTGAAGCGGCGCGAAAGTGAATACGACGTGTGGGAAGCGGGGCATGCCTCCACATCATTGTCTGCCGCGCTAGGACTGGCTAAGGCGCGAGATTTGATGCATGCGAACTATCGTGTGGTGACTGTCATTGGTGATGGGGCCCTTACTGCAGGTATGGCATGGGAGGCACTAAACCAGATTGGGCATTTAAAGACTCCCATGGTAGTAGTGGTCAATGACAATTCTATGTCGATTGCCCCTAATGTCGGAGCCTTTTCTCTATATTTGACGGACTTGCGGTCCGCTCCGGCGTATTCCCGACTAAAGCAAGAAGTAGAAGGATTATTAGAGGGGATCCCCGTAATCGGGAGCCCAATTAAGCGGACGGTCGAACGGGTCAAAGATTTAGTTCACTACGCGATGTTGGCGGGCAACGTGTTTGAAGAGTTGGGATTCCGCTATTTTGGGCCATTGGATGGCCATAGTTTGGATGCACTTATCCCGGTTCTCAGTAACGCGCGGGACGTCAACGAGCCAGTAATTGTTCACGTAATCACTCAAAAAGGGAAGGGATATCGGCCGGCTGAAGAGCACCCCGGAGAATTTCATGGGCCGGGTCCGTTTGAAGTCGCGAGTGGCCGTTTTATTAAGAAGCCTGAACCGCCTTCTTATAGTCAAGTCTGCAGTCAGACCCTCATTGAGATTGGGAAGACTGATCCCACTGTGGTGGCGATTACCGCGGCTATGCCCGACGGCACAAAATTGGACCAATTTGCCGCGGTGTTTCCGGATCGGTTTTTTGATGTGGGGATTGCGGAACAGCATGCGGCAACTTTTGCCGCCGGACTGGCTCTAGCGGGAATGAGACCGGTGTTTGCAGTTTACAGCACGTTCGTTCAAAGGGCATATGATCAAGTGATTCATGATGTTTGCCATCAAGATCTTCCCGTGGTTTTTGCTATCGATCGGGCCGGATTGGTGGGGGCGGACGGAGCCACCCATCAGGGCATTTTTGATATCAGTTTTCTACGTACGGTACCGAATATCGAAATTGCCATGGGCAAAGACGAGGGCGAATTGCGCAGTTTGTTATCAGAAGCGCTGCGTCGGCCGCATCCTGTGGCTGTCCGGTATCCTCGGGGCTCCGGCCAGGGTATTGATCTCTCCGGGCCGATTCCTCCTATAGGGTGGGGAGAGGCGGAGTGGGCATTTCATGGCGAGGACTTGACGTTAGTATCCTTCGGGCCGATATACTACACTGCCGTTACGGTACGAGAATTGCTGCAAACTCAGGGATTTTCGGTAGGTTTGGTCAACGCCCGCTTCGTCAAACCGTTGGACACTTCGACTTTAAGCGAGGTGACCGCCACTACCAAAGCTATTATGACGATTGAAGAGCATGTGGTTTCGGGCGGCTTTGGCAGTGCGGTCGCAGAATGGGCGCACCGTGACGGCATCGATATACCGATTCGCATTGAGGGACTGCCAGACGAGTTTATCGATCACGGGCCCGTCAATTATTATCTAAACCTGTATGAATTGGATGCAGAGGGGCTGGCACGAAAAGCGGCGCGATGGCTTGACAGTCTCAATATTGTTCACGCCGAGCAATGACAGGACGGAAATTTCGCTTGGATCGGCAATTAGTTGATCTGGGTTTGGTGGAGACGCGTTCCAAAGCACAAGGATTGCTTTTAGCGGGGAAAATTCAGGTTAACGGGCGAAGGCAAACCAAGGCAGGGCTTTTGGTAAGCGATACTGATGAGATTACGGTTGTAGGACCACGACTGCCTTTTGTCAGCCGCGGAGGCTTAAAGTTGCAGGCGGCATTAGATCGATTCGGGGTCCGTGCCGAAGGGTGGAACGTGGTCGATGTTGGTGCATCGACTGGTGGCTTTACCGACTGTTGGCTTCAGTACGGGGCTTCTCAAGTGTACGCGGTAGACGTGGGGTATGGGCAACTGGCATGGAAGCTGCGTAGTGACCCGAGGGTTATTGTCCGAGAACGGCTTAATGCCCGGTGGTTGACACTGGAGCAATTAAGCCGGCATGAAGTCTTGGACGGGGCTTCGATTGATGCTTCATTTATCGGGGCAGCGCTCTTGTTAGGACCCTTGACCTCCATGATTAGCAACTTGGGAGCAGTGATCGTGCTGGTGAAACCTCAGTTTGAGGCGGGGCCCGAAAACCTTGGCAAACACGGCGTGGTGCGAGATCCAGAAATTCATCGGATGGTATTAGCCCGGTTTTTGCAATCCGCCCAGAATTTGGGATATGCTGTTCAGGGACTGATGCCGTCCCCGGTAAGGGGGCCTGAGGGGAATATTGAATTTCTGGTTTATTTGTCGCTTGGTGGAGCATCACAGGAGATCATGATTGATGCGGTGGTTAAGGAAGCCTGGCAGGAGGAGTGGGAGTGAAGCAGGCATTGGTGTGGCCTAATCCGGAAAAAGATCAGGTGCGCGGGCTTATTGGCCAGATGGCTCGATGGTTTAGCCAGCACCATGTCATGATGCGAATTCCCAAGGATTTGGCCGACGCCGTAGGTTTCTCCGAATACGCGCTGGACACCATGGATTTAACGGCAGAAAGCATTGACTGGATTGTCGTCTTAGGCGGAGATGGCACTTTGCTAAGAGCAGCCAAGGATTTAGCTTTTTTAGAACGCCCGATTCTCGGCGTCAATTTAGGCCATTTAGGATTTTTAACTGAGGTCGAGGTGCCTGATTTGCTTTTGGCGTTGTCTTCATTGCTTCAAGGAGAATACACCATTGATGAGCGTCATTTACTCTCCGCCAGCGTGTTGCGCGATGGGCAGGAATTAGCCCGGTTTGACGCCATGAATGACGTGGTGGTAGCCAAAGGACCTTTTGCCCGGCTGATCAACTTGGAAACTTTTGTTGATAACGCCTATGTGACCACGTATCCTGCCGATGGGCTGATTGTCGCCACTCCCACCGGATCGACGGCGTATTCGTTATCGGCTGGGGGTCCGATTTTGGCGCCCGATTTAGGCAATATGGTAATTACCCCCATCTGTCCCCATTCATTCTTTGATCGGTCTATTGTGATTGACGGTAGTCACCAAATTAAAATTCGAATTCGTACCATCCATCGTGATACATTGGTTACAATTGATGGGCAAGAAGGACATCCTTTGGAAGATGGGGACGAAGTTGTGGTGGAAACCAGTCCCACTACAATTCGGTTGATACGACGCCCGGGTTGGAGCTTCTTTCATGTTTTGCGCGGCTGGAGGAAAGGACATTAGAATGCATCAGGACAAACGGTCTCGACAGGCATTGATTCAGGAAATTATCCGAACCCACGCCGTGGAGACGCAAGAGGAATTGTCAGAGTTGCTGGCGTCAAGGGGAATGCCGACGACGCAAGCAACCATTTCCCGTGATATCAAGGAGCTCGGTTTGTTGAAAGTGCCTTATGAGGATCGTCATCGCTATGCATTGCCCGATTATTCGGCTTTAGCGGGTTCTCGAGATCGTTTAACCCGTCTCTTGCGGGAGGTTCTGGTGAGTTATGTTGTGAGTGAGAACTTGGTTGTGGTGAAGACTTTGCCAGCCGGGGCCAACGTGGTGTCTGAAGCTATTGATGGATTAGAGTGGCCTGAAGTGGCAGGAACATTGGCCGGAGAAAACACTGTGCTGGTGGTAGCGCGCAGCACCCGTGATGCACCGGTTTTAGCCCAACGGTTGGAGGACTTGCGGTAACGGCGATAAGGCAATGGGGATCCGGTTCGCCTAGACCCACCGGATGTGGACGAATGCCATCTTGAGGAAGGCGGGACTATGGTTAAGGAGCTGACGGTGGAAAATCTGGGGCTAATCCGCAGAGCATCGGTTGAATTTGGCCCGGGCTTTAACGCCATCACGGGAGAGTCTGGGGCTGGGAAATCTTTGTTGCTAAACGCTATTGGATTTGTGTTGGGGGGGCGGGTGTCCAATCCGGCAGGGCCGTTTGAGGATGTTGTGCGGGTACGGACTTCATTTCAAGTGGAACCGGGCCATCCGTTATGGCGGATGTTGGAAGGCTATGGCATTGAGCCCGATGAGTGGTTAATCCTACAGCGTGAACTTGGGCGGGATGGACGCAGCGTGTATCGGGTACAAGGGCAAATCGTCCCCGCGCAAGCCGTGCGTCGGGTCGCGTTGCAATTAGTGGAGATCACCGCTCAACATCAATCACTCAAGGTTGCGGATCCTGATATCCTCTTGTCTTGGCTCGATCGCATTGGGAATTTAGAGCAGCTAGCTCAACAGGTAGCCCAAGCCTTCCGCGAGTGGCGTCACGCAGAGGATGCATTGGCAACCATTCAACGGACCGCCGGGAATTCTGAGGAATGGGACAGATTGCGAGCGTTGGTTGATGAGATATCCGGTGCGCAAATTCAACCCAATGAAGATGAGAGTTTAAACGAGGAACTGGGAAGGCTACGACAGGGGCAGCGATTAGTGGAAGGGTATCAAACGATTGACCGCTACCTCAATCAAGACGACACTGGCGTTATCCCCGGGATTGCTCATGTTGTTCGGACGCTGGATGGCCTAATGCGCATGGACCCGCGGTTGGAAACGCCGGCGCAGATGTTGGATCAGGTGACGGCCTTGCTCGGCGAAGTCCAATGGTCCCTCAGTGAATGGTATCAACACTTAAATTTGGACCCGGCACATCTGGAGCAAATTGAACATCGGGCAGATCTTCTTGCCCGGATTAAAAGAAAATATGGACCACAGCTCAGTGATGTACTGGAATTGTGGAATGCTTCTGCGAAACGTTTGGCTGAAGTGGACAACATAAGCTGGGAGCTTAATAAATGGACGAAAATTGTGGAGGTGCGTTCCCAAGAATATCGGCAGTTAGCGCAGCAGTTGTCTCTTCAACGTAAAACATGGGCTAAGTCAGTGGCCACAGAAGTGGAACAGTTATTAAGCCAGATGGAGATGCTGGGTGCGGTTGTCAAGTTTGTGATATTGCCGGCATCGCCCCGGGCGACTGGAGTGGATATGGTAGAATGCCAGTTTGCAGCAAATCCTGGTCAAGAACCACGGCCCTTGGCAAAGGTGGCTTCGGGAGGAGAATTGTCAAGGGTAGCGTTGGCTATGGCGGTGGTTGAAGGCCGATCCAGCACGGCGACACTGGTGTTAGACGAATTGGACACAGGGCTTGGCGGTATCAGCGCTCAACGGGTGGGACAATTGCTGTCACGGCTAGGCCACACGCGGCAAGTACTGGCGGTGAGCCACCAACCGACGGTGGCCGCCCGCGCCAAAACACATATTAAAGTCTTCAAGGTGGTCAAGGACTCGGTGGCAGAATCTTGTGCGGCGAGTTTGGATATGGCGGGGAGGCCTGGCGAAGTAGCGCGCATGCTCAGCGGCAACCCAGACTCAGTCGCGTTGGAACATGCACGGCAGTTGCTGGCGCAGGAGGTCGAGCGTGCATAGCGGGTTGTCGCGATTGTTAAATGATTCGAATCGGGTACTAATTACTGCGGTTTTGGCGGTGGCAAGTGCCCAACTGATGAAGTTTGTGATTTATGCCTGGTATAAAAAACGTCCTCGGTTAGAACGATTGATCGGGTCTGGGGGCATGCCATCCTCCCATTCCGCCATGGTCTCGGCGTTATCAACTGCCATGGGATTTCAATCTGGGTGGCAATCCCCGTTGTTCGCTGTAAGTTGCGTGTTAGCATTTATCGTGCTGTATGACGCGATAGGGGTGCGGCGTACTGTTGGCCTGCAGTCAAAATATCTTAACCGGATGAGCGACAGCGACGAATTTCCGGAGTTTGTCGGACACACCCCGGTGGAGGTACTAATGGGCGCTCTGTGGGGTGTCTTTTTAGGGGTACTTCTCTACCGGATGTAAAAGAGGATGCGATGAAACTTTTAATTGCCAGTTTGCCCATTGGCACCGGCCACGATATTGCTGCTCAGGCGATGGCCGAAGCGGCTTATTTAGACGGTTGGCAAGTCGAGTTTTCCCATCATTTAGTGGCTGCAGCCCGCCTAGAAACGGCGCTGTACTTTTTTGGTTTGCATTACTTTGGATCAAGTTACGGCCGATTGTTTCGATGGTCAGACCGAACTACCTTCAACTGGCGCCAGCATAGAACACATTGGCGGCAAATTGGTCGGCGGGTATTGCCCGACGTTTTTGCCGAGTACCGACCGGATGTTGTGATAGCCACTCACCCATTCGCGCTAAACGCGTGGGGCGCGGTCCGAGAGACGCATCGAACTTTGCGGGTGGTCGGGGTGTTGACGGATCTTTCAGTGCACCGATTTTGGTATGAACCGATGGCAGATGCCTACACGGTATGGCTGCCGGAACAAGTGGGGGACTTAAAACAATTCGGAGTGGCACCAGACCGTGTGTTTATGACGGGGATACCGATTCGCGCTTCGTTTCAGGAAACAGTTCCGCCGTTGCCAATTTATGATCGAGGGCCGATCATCTTGTTGGGCGGTGGCCTGGGTATGGGACCATATACTAGGATTTTACGGCAATTGGCCGCATTAGATTGGCCTGTGGTGGCCGTCTGCGGACACAATGAAAAGCTTCGATGGAAACTCTCGGAATATCGTTGGCCGGAAACAGTGACGGTTGCCGGGTATGTCGAAAACATGCCGATATTTTTGCGTCATTCGCAGTTGGTGGTGGGCAAGCCCGGTGGGGTGACCGCGGCCGAAGTTGCTCAGTCCCAAGTTCCTTGGATCGTGACCCATTGGATTCCCGGGCAAGAAGAAATAAATCGCGACCGTTTGCTAAAACATCATTTGGCCGTTCGTGGCGATACTGGACTCACTGATACGGTGCACGATTTGTTAAAGTATGATGCACCTATGCGCAAACTGATGCTAGCGGCCCAAGAAAAGTGGGCGCGACCACTGGCTGCCCAGGACATCATACACCACCTCAAGACATTACGCTAAATCTGCGTCCGATTCGCCTCATGCGTTGATCTTGGTAATTTCACAAAAGATTTGGCAACGCGACCAAGCCGCGAACATTTTATTCGCTGGCGCCTTTATGTTTTGCGTGTGCATTCCCACTCTTGACAGACACTGACTATGATTCCGGGGATGAATCGGGATCGGCTTCGGGATGTTATAGGTATCAGGACAAGAGATTGGAGGTGATCCGTGAGTGAGACAAAAAGCTAATAACCGAGCGAATACCCGGCGGTGGAATCCGAAAAAGATTATCGGTGTCGCAGGCGCGATTATGCTTATTTCCGCCGGCTTTTCTCCCCCTTTGGAACGGATCGCTGACTGGCCAAGTCATCTTATGATACCTCAAGGAGAATCGTTGAGTCTTCCCTGGAGTGCTTATCTTCCGGTACAGGTAACACCTATAGGTCGCATGCAAATATCTAACGGTTTGAACCAAGTGACGTTGGTAGGGACAAAACCAGGGCATTATGATGTGAGATTTTCATTTTTGGGCAAGTTCTGGTATCGGACTATTCCGGTGGATGTGACGGCTGCACCACCATCGTTGGTGCCGGGCGGCGAATCACTTGGGGTGGTGGCTCACACCCAAGGGCTGGTGGTCACCGCGTTACAACCGGTACGGCAGGGGAATCAATGGATAGATCCGGCGCAGGAAGCAGGAATTGAGCGGGGGGACATTATTACCCGGATCAATAGGCAACCGGCCCGATCGGACCAACAGTTGCAAAATGCAGTGGGAGCAGCGGGAAGCACTGGGCAGCCTTTGGAGCTGACGGTTGTAGGGGCCCGGAGTGTGCATCGACGGCGGTTGCAGCCAGTATGGGCGCCGCAGGTTCATCGTTGGGAAGTGGGTGTAGTAGTCGAGGACAGCGCCAATGGCGTGGGAACCCTTACTTTTTATAATCCAAAAACCCACCAATATGCGGCTTTAGGGCATAGTATTACCGACGGATTAACCCGTCATCCGGTGGCAATTCGTTCCGGTTATGTGATGGGGGCGGATATTGTAGGCGTCATTGCCGGATCCGGAACCACCCCGGGGCAAAAAATCGGGGTATTGGCCGGTGGATACAATGTGGCGGGCACTGTCATGCATAACGGACGATTCGGCATTGTAGGACACTTGGCGCATGATCCAGTTTGGGGTCCCCAGCGGCCAATTCCATTGGCAATGCCGGATCAAGTACAGCCAGGGGCGGCTCAAATTGTCACTGTGGTCAAAGGCCAACGCCCGGAACTATTTCAAGTTCGCATATTGCGCACATATCCTCAGTGGCAACCGAATACTAAAGGGTTGTTGTTTCAGGTTACCGACCCCAGGCTATTGCGGGTCACCGGTGGTGTGGTGCAAGGGATGAGCGGCAGTCCTATCATCGAAAATGGTCGCCTTGTCGGTGCGGTGACCCACGTCTTGTTAAGCCGCCCCGCCTTAGGATTTGGTTGTTATGCGTACTGGATGGCTCACCAACCAGCGTATAGCAAGGTTATCTGAAAAGTGTATGAAAATTTTGCGGATTGATGTTGCCGGCAGGAATTTTGGCGTCCGATAGAGAATTCGTTCGTCAAGATTCTTGCTCGTTTCACGGTATTAGACTGGGGGATCCTCATGTGAACCATTATTGGCTGTGGTTTCTGATATGGTTGTTTTTGTCAGCCTGGCTAACGGTAACGTGGGCCTTCCTTCGTTATGGCCGTGAATTCTGGAATCGGACTCAACCCCTAATGGCACATGCCTATTACCTGCACCAAATTTAAATAATGTCGAAACAGGTAGAAGAACGCGATATTTTAAATGATGACAGATCTTCGCAAGAGGAAGGAGATTAGGCAGAATCGTAGAAGGATTTAAAGGGGAATTAGTGTAAATTCTGACCGCAGGGGGCACTCACATGGCAATTAAAGTTTTAATCGCCGACGATAATCGCGAATTTTGCGAGCTGTTGAACGAAACGATCCGAAATGAAGACGGGTTGGAAGTCACAGGTATAGCGAACCATGGCGTGGAGGTGCTTGATTTCCTTTCTCGCCAATCGGTGGATGTAGTGGTACTGGACATTATTATGCCTCATTTGGATGGGATTGGGGTATTGGAAAGGTTACGGCAAATGGAACTGACCCGCACTCCTAAGGTCATCGTATTGACTGCATTTGGACAGGAAACCATGACCCAAAAAGCTCTGGAATTGGGTGCGGATTATTATATTCTGAAGCCGTTTAATCTAAAAGTTTTGGCGGAAAGAGTCAAGCAAGTTGGGGGAGAACCTACATCGCAACCTAAACCGGTTGTGCCGACGACCGGGAAGCTTCAAGTCGTGCCAGTAAAACATTTGGATGTGGAAGTAACGAATATTATCCATGAAATTGGTATTCCGGCTCATATCAAAGGCTACCTCTACTTGCGTGAAGCGATATTAATGGTTGTCAACCGCGTGGATTTGCTAAGCGGAGTCACCAAGGAACTGTATCCAGCTATCGCTGTTAAATTCAAGACGACACCTAGCCGGGTCGAGCGTGCGATTCGTCATGCCATCGAAGTGGCTTGGGCACGCGGCAACGTGGACGTGATCAACGGAATATTCGGACATACGGTGAATCGAGATCGCGGCAAACCTACCAACAGCGAGTTTATCGCAATGGTGGCTGACAAACTGCGAATGCAAATCAAGGCTAGCTAGTGGCTACATAAATGTGCCATAAAAGAGACTCCTTTCAGGGAGTCTCTTTTAGTTTTTCCGTCGCTAAGGAATACTAAACCGTGCCGTATAAGAGGTTTACCTTGGGAGGCAATTGTGCCATTATGATGGGCGGTAAGGGTGCTAAAGAGCCCCCAAGAGCGAACGAAAGGGAGTGGAGCTCGCGTTAGCGAGAAGTTCATGAACATATTCGAGTCGATGGAGAAGTTTGGCCATGAAGAAATAGTTTTCTGGTACGATAAAACCACAGGATTAAAGGCGATTGTGGCGATACACGACACCACACTGGGACCTGCCTTGGGTGGATGCCGCATGTGGCCCTATGATGATGAAAAAGAAGCCTTAGTGGATGTCTTGCGTTTGTCTCGCGGCATGACATACAAAAATGCCGCCATGGGATTGGACTTAGGGGGTGGAAAATCTATCATTTGGGCCGACAGTCGCAAAGATAAATCGGAGGCCTTGTTTCGAAGTTTCGGTCGGTTGATTCAGAGTTTGGGTGGACGGTACATTACGGCTGAAGACGTCGGCACCAATGCCGACGACATGGCGACTGTATCGCGGGAGACCGAATTTGTCGGCGGACTTAAGGAAACCAGCGGCGATCCTTCACCAGCGACGGCACTTGGAGTTTTAGAGGGGATGAAAGCAGCGGCTCGTATGGTTTGGGGAACCGATGACTTGCACGGGAAAACTGTTGCGATTCAAGGTCTGGGCCATGTAGGAACATTGCTGGCAAAAGCCCTCAAGGACGCGGGTGCCAATTTGATAGTCACCGATATTCATCCTGAGGAAGGCAAGCAAACTGCGGTTGAACTCGGTGCTATCTGGGCGGAGCCAGACCAAATTTATGAAGTTGCAGCCGACATCTTTGCTCCATGTGCCTTGGGTGCTATTTTAAATGACGATACCATTCCTCAGCTGCGGTGCAAAGTGATCGCGGGTTCGGCGAACAATCAGTTGAAAGAACCGCGCCATGGTTTAGACTTGATGCGAAAGCAAATCGTTTATGTTCCAGACTATGTGATTAACGGCGGTGGAGTAGTCAATGTTGCCGACGAATTCCATCGTGATGGCTACCATCCCGAACGCGCTTATGCCAGGGTGCGACAAATCGGTACGCAGGTCGGGGAAATCCTAAGACGAGCAGATACGGAGCGAATTCCCACCCAAGAAGCTGCAGATCGTATTGCCGAATCCCGCATTCATGTACTAGGAAGGGTTCAGGTTACATACGTCCCAGAATAACGGGCCAATAAAGAGGAATTTGTCAAAAGGGTATCGAATAGGATTTCGGTGCCCTTTTTTGTTGTGGATATTGCCAATTTGAAGGAGTCTTGCGATGGCAGACGACATAGAGCAAGTTCCGGTAACCGATATTGAGGCGTTAATACGCCGCATTCCGACGGTTATTCGGTGTCAAGTAACGGTTAATGATTGGGGCGGGGTAGAGGAAATTCATGTATTAAGTACGGTAGCCCGGGGCCCTAAACAGGTTGTGCGTGACATCGAGAGCGCGCTTTTGGCTCAATGGAACCTTCGGGTCGATCATAAACGAATTTCCGTAGCCCAAATTTTAGAGGATCAACCTACATATCCACTGGGCCGACTAGTGGTCGTGGAATTTCATATGAACTGGGATACGCTGCAGCAATTGGGTCATGCCTCGGTAGTGTTGCAACCTGCTGACGATGCCACGACGACCTACCACGGCGAGTGGCACGGCCGTTATGTGCCGAGCCAATATCATCAAGTCATGGCTTGGGCTGCCGTGGAGGCAATCAACCAAATTTCCGAATTTGGTGAGCGATTTGTGCTATCCGAATTGCGGTCGTTTCCTCTGGGGGGACGATCTGTGGTTGCGGTTGCGTTAAGTTATCTGAATCCTCGACGGCGTGAGGAGATCTTAGTGGGGGCGGTTCAGGAACGCGGGGATGGGCAAGGTGCGGCGATTCGCGCAGTGCTCGACGCCGTTAACCGTAAACTCGGTCGGGTGAGAAGAGCCAAGACCACACCCGTTGGGGAAAACGAAGGAGATGTCACGGATGCCGAAATCTAAAGGATCTTGGGTCGAGGTGCCCCAGTATCAGCGGCCTGGTAAAGCGCGGGTGCCTGCCGTGCAGCACGGTACAAAAGGGGGAGGCAACAATCGGCCGACCTCCCAAGGTCGCCATAGTTCAGCGCAAGAAGCATTATATCGCGAGTGGGTTACCGCACAGGTGCCATTGGAGTTGACATTTGCGGATGGCCAAACACTTTTCGGAACCTTGACCGATTACGACACTTATGCCTTGGTCATTGCCACCGACGGACGGCCGCAACTGGTATTTAAGTCGGCGGTGCGCTCGATGCGGGAGTTATCCCCGAACGCCCGTGATTAGCCATGACTGCATAAGCTGATACCGGGACCCATAACGGCCAGCGATTCATTAACTGGCGAAGCTCAGATACTTTGCCAACAAACACCCAGTATGGTTTTGACAATGGCCATCGCTCCTTCTGGATATTAGGATATCCAAGTTAGCGGTGCATTATGCGGAGGGAAACGGAATGGAAACACGACAAGGGCGAGGCAAAACGGTATTTAATGGAAAGGTACTGTCTGTGCGCGTGGATCCCGTTTCCGTTAATGGGAGGAGTACCAGCCGCGAAGTGGTCCAAAGGGCTCCCGCGGTAGGCATCGTTGCAGAAACTCCTAATCGTCACCTGGTGACGATTAGGCAATTTCGGTGGGCAGTAGGCCAATGGCTTTGGGAACTGCCTGCAGGAGTTGTGAATCCGGGGGAAAACCCTTTGGCCACTGCCAAGCGAGAACTTGACGAAGAAACCGGATACCAAGCAGACTCGTGGCAATTGTTATTTCGATATTACCCGTCTCCGGGCTACACTAATGAAGAAATCCATCTTTTCTATGCATCCCAACTGCGTCAAGGCAGACCCCACCCAGATCCCGACGAAGAGATTGCGGTCGAACTATGGGACGCGGAGCGTCTACAGCAGCGGCTAAAATCTCCGGAAACCTTGAATTCGATTTGGTTGATAGGCGTGCAGTGGTGGTTGGCATTGCAGCAAAACCAGCCAAACGGGATAATTTGAGCAATGTGTCTCCCGGGTGTGACGGAATCACCGGATGATATAGAGCGTTGAAAAACTTTTCCCGGCCTCTGACAAGATTGTGAAATCTTTCCCTTAGGTGGCCTGGTCTATAGTAAAATATTACGAGAAGATAGGCCATGGCTCCATGAATGCGGAACCACCAGCGAAAGGAGGTCAAAGTATGGCTACTGCACATCGAAGTAAAACACTTACCCGTTTAACCACACCGATGGTGCGCACTGGAGGAGTTCTTCGCCCGGCATCATGGGACGACGCGTTAGCGCGCGCTGCAGACTTGTTTACTCAAATAAAATCGCAACTGGGACCAAATGGGCTAGGCGTGTTTAGTTGCTCAAAATCGACCAACGAACTCAACTATCTAGCGTCGAAATTTTCCCGTGTGGTGTTAGGGACCCACAACATCGATTCTTGTAACCGAACGTGACACGCTCCATCGGTCGTGGGGCTCGCGACCGTGTTTGGCAGCGGGGGTGGCACTAGTTCTTACGAGGATTTTCATAATACAGATTTAATTTTACTGGTGGGTTCCAATGCCGCCGAGGCCCATCCGATAATCTTTCATCATATCATGAAAGGTGTGCATCGAGGGGCAGAGTTGGTGGTGGTGGATCCCCGAAAAACATTAACTACTCGGCGAGCACACGATCACTTGCAGATTCAAATTGGCTCGGATATTGCGTTGGCCAATGCGATGGCGCACGTGATTATTCGCGATGGGCTGTGGCATCGGGACTTCGTCGCGAGAGCCACTAGTGGGTTTGATGCTTATGCGGCATCAGTTGCCGACTGGGCACCAGAGCGAGCATCCGGAATTACAGGCATCGTCGCTGAGCGGATTGAGTCGTTAGCCTATCGGTATGCTACCGCCAAACGCGCCATCATCGGGTGGACGCTTGGTATCACCGAGCATCATAATGCGGTGGACAATGTCTTTGGCTTGATTAATTTGGCCTTGCTAACCGGTCATGTGGGGCGCCCGGGAAGTGGGTTGAGTCCCTTGCGCGGACAAAACAACGTGCAAGGGGGTGGTGACATGGGCGCTTTGCCAGATCGATTACCGGGATTTCAAAGTGTGCGCGACCCCGAGGTACGTGCCAAATTTGAGGCGGCGTGGGGTGCGCCGTTAGCGTCTGAACCGGGATTGAACCAGACACAAATGTTTGATGCGATGCAAGAAGGGCACCTTAAGGGATTGTATGTCATTGGGGAAAACCCGATTGATTCGGAGGCTAACGGCCACCACACGCGATCTCTGTTTGAGAACTTGGACGCTTTAGTCGTGCAAGATATCTTCATGACAGCCACTGCGGAAATGGCTGATGTGGTGTTTCCTGCTCGGGTGTCATTTGCCGAAAGCGACGGTACCTATACCAACAGCGAACGTCGCGTACAGCGGGTAAAGGCAGCAAGACAAGGGCCCGGACAATCCCAAGACGACGTGTGGATTGTGACTGCATTGGCGCGCGCTATGGGGGTACCGTGGGAATTTAAAGGTGCGGCCAGTGTGTTTGATGAAATGCGTCATTTGGCGCCCAATTTTCGTGGGATGACGTATGAACGTCTCGAGAAACTGCATGGAATGCAGTGGCCAGTGCCCTCCGAAGATCACCCCGGAAGCCCGGTGTTGCACACCAGATTATGGGAAAAACAGGTGAACCCCAAAGCGCCCTTCACGTCTGTCGATTGGCAGCCGCCAGTGGAAACACCGACGGCGGAGTATCCATTCATGCTCACAACGGGAAGGCGCTTGGCATTTTACAACACGGGCGTCCAGTCCAACGGCTATGATCATCCGCATAATATTGGGGAATGGATGGAAATTCATCCACATGACGCCGAGATGCTCGGTGTTGCTGACGGAGATACGGTAGCCGTGATATCGCGTAGAGGACGGGTTGAGGTACCCGCTTACTATTCTCTCAATGTCTACCGCGGCGCGGTATTTATGAGTTTTCATTTTCCGGATCACGTTGAAACCAACCTGTTGTCCATCGACGCCACGGATCCCAAGTCCGGCACGGCTGAATTCAAAGCAACGGCAGTGCGCATCGAAACGCGGCAATAGGCAAATTCATGCCGGCAATATGGGTGAGGGCCTTAAGTTTTTATCGGTTTAGGCCAACGAAAGGAGCTTGTTTGTGGCCGTCAATACGGGGATGCCGCTGACTGAAAGAGTAGCGGCGGTGGTAGCCGACTTACCTAAAGATCGTTCGCAGTTATTACCCACTTTGTGGCGGCTGGCAGACCATTTTGGCTGCTTGTCTCCTTCGCTACTGGCTGCGGTTTCGGAAGTGATGCACATACCTTACGCCGAAATATATGGCGTGGCTTCATTTTATGCACTACTGCCCTGGGACCCAGGGCAACCGGTCATAGTGCGTGTCTGTACTGACGTGATGTGCAGCCTTAAGAATTCTTCGGAATTGCCAACAGTGTTAAAAGACCATGAGGGCGTTGTCGTCAAAGAATCTCCCTGTCTGGGGCAATGTGATCTTGGACCTGCTGCTTTGGTGGGGTCCCGTGTGGTGCGGAATGCAACTCCGGGGAACTTGGCAGCAGAGATTGGAGAGATGCGCCATGGGTGAGGTGCGCAGGCTTTTGCCGCAGGCGGATCGCAGATCCGTGGCAGTAAGCTGGGATCGTGTTGTCGAACGCGGATTTGACAAAGCTTATCAACGGGTATTAGACATGGGTTCGGAGGCCGCTATTGCCGAGGTCACTGCGAGCGGCATCATGGGGCGAGGAGGAGCGGCTTTTCCCACTGGGCGCAAATGGGACAGTGTACGGTCCTCACCAGGAACTGCTAAGTACGTGGTGATGAATGCCGATGAGAGTGAACTGGGGACTTTCAAAGATCGGGCGTTGCTGGAACAAGATCCTATGGGGCCCTTGATCGGACTGTTGATAGCGGCACATTGTGTGGGAGCTCGTCAGGCCTACTGCTACATCCGTGGAGAATACCGAGAGGTCGAAACGGCGTTGTCGCAGTCGATCGACATCTTGCGCAAAAAAGGTTGGGTTGGTGGAGAGACGGTGGATGTAGAAGTGCGGCGCGGGGCTGGTGCTTATATTGCTGGGGAGGAAACCGCGCTGTTTAACAGTATTGAGGGGAAACGCCCAGAACCCCGGGTTAAACCACCCTTTCCCACCGTGAAAGGATTATTTGGTGCACCTACCTTGATACAAAATGTGGAAACCCTGGCCAATATCGCGGTGTTATTTGCCCACGATGTAGCATGGTTTAGACAATATGGAACACCGGCCACCCCCGGCACCAAATTGGTTGCTATCAGTGGACACGTTAATCGTCCTGGAGTGTTTGAGGTGCCTTTTGGGGTGCCATTGCAAGAAATCATTGACGCCGATGACCTAGCGGGCGGTATAGCGGGTACGGGTCATCTACAGGCGGTTTTGTTAGGGGGCGCAGCGGGTACGTTTCTGTCGTCTGCGGAAGTGGCGGAAGTCCCGCTGGATTATGGGCCCTTGGCGAAGCATGGGGCGAGTATCGGGTCCGGTGCGGTCATGGTTTTTGATGATTCTGTAGATCTGGCATGGGTAGTCACCAAATTGGCCCACTTTTTCGCCGATGAGTCCTGTGGTCAATGTGTTCCGTGCCGTATTGGTACTCGCCGCGTGTTAGAAATTTTGCGAGATGGAAACACCTGGCAAAGAGAATCGGATTTACGAGAATTGGGGCTGGCGATGCGGGATGCCTCTATTTGCGGGTTGGGGCAAACGGCACCGATGGCTTTATTGTCGATGTTGGACCGACCCTATTTGCGCCGGGTTGAAATGAAAGGGGACGAACATGGGGAATAGGATTACCCTAACCATTGATGGCCAATCGGTATCGGTTGCCGAAGGAACCACTGTGCATGCTGCGTGTGAGCAGGTAGACACCTTTGTGCCCACCTTGTGTTGGCATGAAAATCTGAGCCCGGCTAATGCCTGCCGTGCATGTGTAGTGGAAGTGAAAGGTTCCCGAACTTTAGTGGCCTCTTGTTCCCGGGTTGCGGAAGAAGGGATGGTGATCGAGACCAGCACGCCGCGAGTGGCAAATGCACGCCGAGTGGTGGCCGAATTATTGACATCCACAACGGATTATAGCACTGCTCCTGAGTTATTGGACTTGATTGAAATGTCCTCAGCTGATACAAGGCGGTTTGCTGGGGGGGCTAGCTGGGAACAGCCGGTAAAAGACGATAACAACCTGTATATTCGGGATTTGTCCAAGTGCATTCTCTGTTATCGCTGTGTGGAAGCGTGCGGTGACGACGCTCAAAACACTTTCGCTATAACGGTGGCGGGACGTGGATTTGATTCCCGTATCGATGCGGGGTTTGGCCGCACCCTGCCAGAATCTGATTGCGTATTTTGTGGCAATTGCGTAGCGGTGTGTCCGACGGGTGCACTAATGGAAAAAACTGAGTGGACATTGCGTTCAGAAAACAAGTGGGATGATAACCAAATCACTACAACGGAAACTATTTGCTCCTATTGCGGAGTCGGATGTCAACTTAGTTTGCATGTTTTGGATAATCAGATTGTTAAGGTGTCTTCCCCAATGGACCACCCTGTGACTCATGGAATGCTGTGTGTCAAAGGGCGATACGGATACCAATTTGTGCAAGTCGAAGACCATATGCCTGTTTAGCGGGCAACGCCAGGTTTGTTCAGCATCTGGTAATTTATACTGTTCATCGCGGTCTGCGAACCCATTTCGCTGCATAGGTTGTTCCAAAGGGAGGGACAACCTATGCTGGCCACAAGTTCCAGCTTGGCGTTCACCACTCAGTTCAAACGGTACCGCTCATCTTTAATGATTGCCATCGCAACTTTCGGTTTGGGGGCGGTTTTTGGAGGATTGGCGATTGGCACGTTGACCATGGCCGATAAGGCGATGTTGCTCAATTATGTTCATCGGTTTATTCAAGTGGAGTCCCATGCTCCGGTAGGTTTCGCCCTGTTTACCCGTACGTTAATCAATAACCTGAAATTGCTGGGATTGCTGTATATCCTAGGAGTGTCAGTAGCGGGAATGCCGTTGGTACCGGTAGTGTTGTTCTTTCGCGGATTTGTCGCCGGATTTGCGGTAGGATTTTTGGCAACGTCGATGGCTTGGCAAGGGATCTGGTTATCGGTGGTGACAGTAGGGCTGCAGAGCCTGTTTATCGTGCCGGCGATCTTGATTACCAGCGCCTTCGCATTGAATTTTTCCTGGAATCTGGTGTCCCCAAAAAGCCGGGATGCTGGTCCTGCTATACTGGAACAATTTGCTGTGTTTACCGTGTTTGTCGCTTTGATGGGATTGGTGATGGTGGTAGGTACGGCATTAGAATCCGGTGTGGCACCATTTTTAATGCATCTTTTAAGCAACTGGGGCATCTGATACACTAACACCGAGGGGCGTGAGTCATGCCTGCCGTGGATATTAATTGCGACTTGGGCGAAGGATTCGGTGTGTATGATCTGGGTGATGACACGCAGATGATGTTGTCTATTTCCTCCGCTAATGTGGCGTGCGGGTATCACGCGGGCGATCCCAAAATTATGCAGCGAACGGTGCGTCTAGCAAAAACACATGGTGTGGCGGTCGGGGCTCACCCGGGATTTCCAGATTTGGCCGGTTTCGGACGTCGCAACATGATGCTCGAACCTGACGACATTTATACGGACGTCCTCTATCAGTTGGGTGCATTAGCAGCATTTTGTCAGGCTGCCGGTGTCAAATTGCAACACGTGAAGCCTCACGGACAGCTGAACAATATGGCGTTTGCCGATCACGATTTAGCAGGGGCCATCGTTCAGGCCATTTACGATTTTAATCCTCGGTTGTATGTGATTTCCTATGGAGGAGCCTTAACCCACGAGGCAGCAAGGCTAGGCCTTTGTGTTGCTCATGAAATTTATGCGGACCGCAGCTATCACCCGGATGGTACTCTGGTATCCCGTGGGACACCGGGATCGGTGATTCACGATCCGGATATCGTGGTGGACAGGGTAGCAACGATGGTTAAACGAGGTGCTATTGTGGCGCAAAATGGGGTGTGGGTGCCAAGTCCCATAGACACTATCTGTGTACATGGTGATACGCCGGGCGCCCCTCTACTGGCTCGGAGAATCCGGGATCGGTTAACGGAGGTGGGGATTGTGGTCGCTGCATTTGGTCAGTCGCACTGAATTCAGTCGTGCGAAGGACCGCTACGATGTCGACACTTAAATATAAACAGATTTTAGACCTGGTATCTCCCCCGGTGCTGTAGCAGACCATGCTGGCAACTCTTCATTTGTTGGAGCGACTTGAGCATTTCGAGGTTCTGACTGCTTTGCTTCTGTGTGGTCAGATTCCTTCCGGGTTACAACGTGCATTTTTCATCGGTTTCTTGCAGGACCAACCTCAAGGATCGATAAACCCCTGTGGGGTGCTGTAGGTAATGGCCGTTGCTAATGTTTGGTAGGCAAGCCGTGTGATTTGGCGAGCTTCGGCTAAAGAAATCGCTACAAACGAAACAGAATCCCCTGGAGCTAATTGAGCTGCGCGCCAGAGGTCGGGAATGATGACATGTCCGATGGGGGGGTATCCCCCTATTGTACCGCGATGTGCCAATAGCACGATTGGTTTACCTTCAGGCGGTACTTGGATCGTGCCCGGCAATACCGGTTGAGACAGAAATTCGTCACCATGGCGGACATTCAGTGGCGGACCCTGCAATCTTATGGCCATGCCATCGGAATGCGGATCAATCCGGTAGGTTGTGCCGATTAGTTGGTCTTGCTGACTGGGTAGGAAATCATTGACCAAATGATGCCACGTAAAACGCAGCCGAAGGGGGCCCGAATAATTTGGTGACTCACTAAGATTGCAATGCCTCCAGCGATGATGGGGAAGTTTCGGTGGTGGGCTTGCCAATATCGGCAATCGATCCGCTGGCTTGAGGGCGCGCCCCAAAAATCCGCCAAAATGATTTCGGAAGTCAGTGCCGCGGCCTCCTAGCACACGTTGGACATCAAATCCTCCATGTACCGCAAAGTAAGCGCGGGATGCTTTTGGTCGGGAAATCACCAGGGGTTGGTTAGCCGGCGCCCAAAACCCGGTGCAATCAGGAATGAGGCCCTGAGGCGAGCGTACATTGGCACCGGTTACCGCAACTAATATTTCGTTGGTAGGCACTAGAGACACCGGCCCTGAGACAATCTCCAACACCGCGTCATTAGCCGTTTGTGATTCGGTCAAACGCAGCGCCAGCGAGTAAAGCCTAAAGTCCAACGCCCCCCCGCGGGACGCACCATACTGCTCGGCGGTCACGCGGCCGACATCTTGGAACATCGTCAACATCCCAGGGTTTATTACCACAATATCGCTCATGAATTTAAATCCTGCGGTCTTTGGATTGGCACAAATTCGATGGTGTCGCCGGGGGCGTATGAGACCGGCGGATCCTGCATGGGATCAGTCAACCGAATGGGGGTTCGACCAATTATATGCCATCCTCCTGGACTGTCTGACGGATAGATGCCGGTCTGATGTCCGCCAATGGCCACCGATCCCTTTGGCACCCGAATTCGAGGGCTAGCACGCCGAGGGGTATGAAGAACCGCGGGAAGGTCTCCCAAATAGGCGAATCCCAGGGAAAATCCGAGACAATAGATGGGGTAGGGCCGATGGCTATGCAGGGCGATTACCTCTCTGGGGGTAATGTGATGATAGCTCGCCACATGGTTGAGGTCAGGGCCGTCAGACCCGCCATAGAACACCGGGACCTGCCAATGGCGAGTAGATCTACTCTTCTTGCCGTCGGATTGCCAATCGCGTAGGTTTTTCATAATCAATTCCGGGTCGGCGGACACTGGATCCCATTCCACCAGTATCGTGGTGTAGCCTACCAACGCATTAATAACGCCGGGAATTTGCCACGCATAAGATTGCAGTTGCAACAGCAGATGAGTGAGTTCTACGTGCGCGGGTTGATTGAATGCTATCATCGCGGCGTGGTCGCCGTAGGAGTATAGTTCCACTGCTCTCCCCTTCTGATGTCCCCATTTGAAAATGGTGGCCTAAAAACCAATTGTATCGTATGGGGCGAAATTTGCCACGATCTAGAAACGAATATGTGATACTATGAAACTCGAAAAGTGGGTGACTCTGAAATGAAATTTGTGGCGTGGCTAACAATCGTCGACCATGATAAAAATTTGCAACGCCGCCCTGAACATCTTACCTATATTGGAGAACAGTACCGAGCAGGGAAGATTTCTATGGCGGGACCGTTTGCAGACAAAAGCGGCGGGCTCGTCGTTTATGAGGCCGAATCGATGGAGGAGGCCCGCGATTTGGCTAATAACGACCCGATCGTGAGCTCTGGAGCACGCACCGTTGTGGTGAAATCGTGGCCTATTCTTGATTTATCGCAGTTATAAGGGTGCAGTGACAGGGCTTTGTTTTGGCGACAGTGCTCTTTGGTTCTTGCACATCCTGCAGACTCGCGTTGCGACGGAAAAGTCGCGCCTGTCAGCCGCGAAGCGACACTCGCTGCCGGCTTCGGCGCAGGAAGAAGTCGGTGCACACCCTTGCGCAGCACCGACTTTATCTTAGGAAGGATGGTGCGAGTGTATTTCAATCAATGGACAGTTGTGGGCGAAACGACAACCAATGCCGACGTTACTTTGGTACCGGCGGATTCAATTGCAGGGCTAGCGATAAAAGAACCTGTAATTATCATGCATCCTGGTGAACCGCCAAAAGTGGCGGTGCCACCACGACCAACGATGAGAAAAACTCAGAAAGCGTATTGCGATGCCGCTAAACTAGCTAGTAGCTTGGATCCCAAGGAGGTCTTGGTGATGGCGGCGGATCTACCACCTGAGCTATTGGCGGCAGCCTTGTGGGGTGTTAACCAAGGACTCTACCAATATCGGGAATATAGCCTGAAGACCGTGGGACCGCAAGTGGCGATAAAGACTTTGCAACCTTTGGCACCCCATTTGCGTCAACTAGCGGCTATTGCAGTTGGGCAATCTCAGGCACGGGATTGGGTCAATCTGCCTGCCAATTTAAAACCCCCACAGAAGTTAGCTGCCCTGATGCAAGAACTGAGTTCACCGCGGATCGAATGGGAGGCATATGACCAAGATAGATTGCACGATATGGGAGCCGGAGGAATTTTGGGTGTGGGCCAAGGCAGCCGACGCCCTCCCGTTATGTTGGTCGGCCGTTATCAAGGCGCTCCTGGAGATCCTTGGCTAGCTTTGGTCGGTAAAGGCATCATCTTTGACAGTGGAGGAATATCGTTAAAACCGGGCGAAGGCATGGGTCGAATGAAAGGCGACATGGCGGGTGCCGCGGCAGTGGCCGCGGCGATCCGCGTGGTGGCTGAGCTGGGACTGCAAGTTAATGTTTTAGCAGTTTTGCCACTAGCGGAAAATCTTCCTGGGGGCGGTGCTTATCGTCCAGGAGACGTGCTGACGATGTTGGACGGCACTACAGTGGAAGTCATTTCCACCGATGCCGAAGGACGTCTAGTCTTGGGTGATGGCATTGCTTGGGCTGTTAATCAAGGGGTGGCTGCGGTGGTTGATATTGCAACCTTAACGGGTGCCAATGTGGTCGCCTTAGGAGGCATTCGCAGCGCATTGATCGGCAATGACCCGGAATTGTGTGAGTTGGTGACAGCGTCGGCACAAGCTATGGCCGAACCCACCTGGGAATTGCCCCATGATGACGATTATGCTGAATTTAACAAAACCACGGCAGCAGACATTAAAAATAGTGGGGGGCGACCCGCTGGTACCATCACGGCGGGGCTTTTTGTAGGTCACTTTGCGGGATCGGTGCCGTGGGCGCATCTAGATATCGCGGGAATGGCCTTCGATGCCTCAAATGGGGTCGGGGTGGGGGCGACCGGGTTCGGGGTGGCGACTTTAGTAGACTTGAGTCGAAGGTTCGGACAACGATCCCGCCGCGATGCTACCTAACATTAGCAAGACGCCGACCCACTGATGCCAGGTAATTGGCTCGGAGACTAAAAGACGTGACAAGGCAACTGCGACCGGGAGCTCGGCGGAAGCCAAAATAGCGGTGAGATTGCCGCCGAGCGATGGTGCATGACGGTATACTATCCATATCGGCATTAACTGACTGAAGATGCCAATCACTGAACCCCAAATCCACGCTGAGTGGGGCATTACAGACAATCGCCAGGGCTGATAAGCCAGTACTACGATAAATCCCGATAGCAAGGTGGTAGCCAAAGCCCTGGGCCAGGGCGAGCCTTCACTTTGGAAACGGCTAGACCATACTAGGGTCAGCGAGTACCCCAGGCCTGCTGCTAAACCGTAGAGGATGCCGTACCAGTGGTATGGGCCATGTGTTACGGGAATCGCTAAAAACGTTCCTGCTAAGATGCCGACGACAGCAATAAGGTGGAGCCGTGTCGGTCTCTTGTGGTATAGCGCCCACTCTAACCCAGGAACCATCCAGGCGAATTGAAATAACAAGACGATGGCGAAACCGGGCGGCACCAGGGCGATACTTCGGTAATATGTCAAACTGGTCAGCGCTGCAGCTACCGCGATTGCCACGATCAATCCGGGTTGGGTTAGCAGCTTAGGGCCCCTACGAGGCAGTACTGTAAGGGTTAACAATAAGAAGGCGGCCACGGGAAGAGGGTACTGCATGACGGTGATCCATTCCACGGGGATGTGGGATTGAACGGCTAACTTTACCAGGGGCGTCACTGCACCGTATGACATGGCTGCAAGAAAAATCATAGACATCGGAAATACCCGGGATTTCAACGTCAGAATCCCCAAAGTCGTGGAGTAACTCCCCGCCCGAACATCAGAACCGAGAACATGCTGAGATCAAAGCAGATCCCCACGTCGTAGAAACGTCCGTAATCCTGCGATAGCACTTCGTGCAGGCCGTGTTCGGACGACAATTCGCGTTTCAAATCGGTCAGCAATGCTAAAATCCCGTAGAGGAAGTGTAGGGGAGTTTTGGGCCAAAAGAAATATAAGGTGGTCCCGAATGCAGCCAATATCGAGGCCAGAATGTGCATGAGAACTTGCCACCGCCAAAACCGGATAGACAGGGCAAAAACAGCAAATGCCAATGATACATGAAAGACTATGAGCACATGATAGACCATGAAACGGTTCCGCCTCGCCTTCGCTGTCTCTATGGACGCATGGTTACGCCATCTCCAACAGTCTAAACGAGGGCCGCCAGTGTCGCAATGTGCGTCTTAACCGTGATACCGTGGATGCCAAGCCACAACGTTCTGTGAAGTCACGCGTGACCCGTAATCCGATGGTGAATGATAGCGCCATAAGGTTAGCAACAAGGAGCCATACCAGTACAGTATAGTGATGCCTAATGATAAAGCGATTAAGGTGACGACCGAGTGCGTGATGTACGGATCGAAAACATAAAGCAGAAGTGTGATGCTAAGGCCTACGGGAATCCGAAAAAGGAATTCCTCAAACAATTGACGCAACATAACACTATCGCCTCCTAATTCAGATGATAAAGTGTATAGTGACAATGCCGTAGGATCCTGTGGTCCTAGGCGGTGGGGCCATTGGATCCTTTTTTGCGGCTACATCAATGTTGATCAAAGGGAGAGAGAACGATGTGGATCATTGCTCACCGTGGGGGTAGCGAGTTATTTCCAGAAAATAGCTTGAACGCTTTCCGCTCTGTGGAGCGCTTGGGGGTCGATTTGGTCGAATGTGATGTTCATGTCAGTAAAGACGGACATCTCATGGTGATTCATGACCGATCGTTGCTGCGTACTACAGGTGTGGACCGCAATGTCGAGGAACTTACCCGTGATGAGTTATCACAACTAGACGTGGGTGACGGCCAAGGAGTTCCGGCCTTATCCGATGTGATGGAGGCTATTCAGTTGCCGGTTACTGTGGAACTAAAGTCACGCGATACGTTACAAGCCTTATTGACGTTTCTGACAGAACATCGGAAATGGGTACCGCGCCTAGTGCCGATTTCGTTTTATCATCCCTTGCTGCGGACCCTTGTGGATTATTATCCGAATATGGAAGCTGGCGCCCTCTTGGCCGGATTTCCAGTAGAACCGGGAAGGGTCACCAAAGCGGCCGGATGTCGCTTCCTTAGCTTGCATTATGACGGCGTCACCCAGGAATATGTAGAGCTTTGCCATCGACAAGGCATCAAACTGACAGTGTGGACACCGAACGAGGAGATCGAAATTCGTGCTATGATTGGCGCAGGCGTCGACGGTATCGCGTCCGACAGACCAGACCGAGTGCTGGCACTAAGACCGTGGTTCGATGGATGAGTGTTGGATTGGATTGGTAATTTTGATGGATTAGGAAATTAACTGTTAAAATAAGGTGAAATATAGGATATGCTGCAATAGGGGCAATTTTTCCGTGGAAAGGAGATTTTGCTTGAGCACACTTCCCTGGTTTGAAGCGGTGGATATCGAGGGAGAGGTGGTGAATTCCGATACCATCACTCGCGGTGGGCCATTGCTGATTGTTATGCTGCGAGGCCTATTTTGACCGTATTGTCGCAAGGAGCTCGGAGAGCTTCAACGAGGGTTGCCAATCTTGGAGGCAGCAGGTATTCGTGTATTGGTGGTTGGTCCCGATAGCAAAGAAGCATTGACGGGATATCGGGATCAACATCCATTAACGGTGTCGATAATCTCGGATCACGATGGAAAATTGCTGGCAAAACTAGGCCAACAGGTATACTGGTGGAAATTGGGCAGATTGCCGGCGACCTTAGCAGTCCAAGAGGGCGGGGAGATTGTTTGGCAGCATTTGGGTCGGTCAGTACGCGACATTCCTGATTTCCGGCAAGCACCGGACTGGTTCGTATCGCCATAATAGGTACTAGAAAAGCGTGAACGTTTCACCGGATGCTAAAATGAGTGCTACTGTAATATCACTTGGTCTCGATTGATTAGATTGCTAGGGCTTTTATAAGGATAGGGAGGCCGTAACATGGTTGGTGGCGGTATTCAATACATTATTCGTTTAAGTATGCAACGCGAGTTGGTTCCCTTTCGCCAATTGGTGGAGCAGGTTGACAAAATTGGAGGGGACATTGTGGCGTTGGACTTGGTGAGGGCCGAAGACCAGCGCACGATTCGGGACTTGACCGTGGTTATGCCTTCCCCAGAACATTTGTTGATGTTGGAAGATGCCTTGAAAGCAATGCCGGGCACAGTTATAGAAAATGTCTCTGATCGAACATTTCTCATGCATTTGGGAGGGAAAATCGAAATTCAGCCGAGGGTACAAATTAAAACTCGTGCCGATTTGTCTCATGTGTACACTCCGGGGGTGGCTCGGGTAGTACAGGCGATTGCTGAAGATCCCAGCAAGGCCTTCCAATTAACTATGAAGCGGAATACGGTGGCGGTGGTCACGGATGGGACCGCGATCCTGGGCTTAGGCCACTTGGGACCGAAGGCGGCATTGCCCGTAATGGAAGGGAAGTCGGTGCTGTTTAAGTGGTTGGCCAACGTGGATGCGATGCCGATTTGTTTGGATACCACGGATGTAGACGAAATTGTAGAAACAGTTGTACGCATAGCTCCCGGGTTTGGCGGCATAAACCTCGAAGACATAGCGGCTCCCCGCTGTTTTGAAATCGAAGCACGGCTGCGCGAAAGGCTGGATATCCCGGTCTTTCACGATGACCAGCACGGAACCGCGGTTGTGATATTAGCTGGACTAATCAATGCGGCGCGTGTCGTAGGAAAGCCACTGAAAGATTTGCGGGTGGTGGTTGCCGGGATTGGAGCTGCAGGGACTGCGACCACGGAATTGCTTTTAGAAGCCGGAGTCAAGGACATCGTGGGATATGACCGCATGGGTCCTATCGGTTCCCAACATTCATATCCGGATCATCCTGCCTGGGAGTCGTATGCTAAAAAAACCAATCCGTTTCACCGTGATGGTTCATTAGCGGATATTTTGCGGGGAGCTGACGCCTTTATCGGCGTATCAACGGGAAACTTGTTGACCGTGGCTGATGTTGAAGGGATGGCGCCTGACGCTATTTTGTTTGTGATGGCCAATCCTGAACCGGAAATCCGTCCGGAATTGGTTCAGTCAAAAGTACGCGTGTTGGCTACAGGGCGTTCCGATTATCCGAATCAAATTAACAATGTGCTGTGCTTTCCCGGACTATTTCGCGGAGTGTTGGACAGCCGTGCGGCAACCATCACCACCCATATGAAGATTGCGGCCGCCGAAGCGCTAGCGGGTGTGGTAAAACCGGAAGAGTTGTCCGCCGAGTATATCATTCCGAGCGTATTCAATCGCGAAGTCGCGGTAAAAATAGCCCAGGCAGTAACTCGAGCAGCGGAGGACGAGGGGGTTGCCCGAAGAATTTCGCCCACCTTGAGGTAACCCGGCGGGGGGCATAACAATGGACAAAAACACTATCGGCTCACGATTGCAGGAATGGTTTCAAGCGCTGGCGGCCCCGGTGCCATGGACCTCGGGCGCAATTATGCGCATACGAATGGCAGGCATTGTGGTGCTCTTGATGCTGTTGTTAAGTTACGGTGTGTTGTGGGAAGCATTGAAGGGGAGGTTATCCCTAATATGGGCGGGAATAGGGGAATTGCTTGCGCTATCAGCCATGGTTTTCGTCTTTGCTTGGGCGATTGCCCGCCGTCGCAAGGATGTGGACGAGTATCAAAGTCGGCGCCCGTCTTAAAACCTGAATGGCAACTGAGCCAATTGTCCATGGATTAGTTGGCTTCCCGTGTGAATTAAAAAGTACCCTGTACCACCAACTAGGCATGCCCAAAGCACCGCCGCCAGCAGTTCTCGCAACCAGGGATTGAGGCGGCGGCTTGCCACTGGGGCCTCCTCGCTGGCATTTACGGTGGCTGCGTCCCACGGGTGATCGGGTGAGTTCTCCCTTCGGGAACGGTGGCCGATCAAGACGCCGATGGCTACTCCCAGCGACACCAACAACAAGTCGACAATCCATGTGTTGTGGCTGTGCATTGCCGCCTGGATTGCGTTCGGACTGCCGGAAATCAGCGTGTGCTGCATGCGTAAAATGGCGCGGTGGGCTTGGCTCAGAGTGCTCAATGCACCCATGACGTATGCCCCTCCGACAATGGGGATTTGCAAGGCAACAAGCACCATCCACCATGGCCAATACCACGGCGGCCACCGGCGGATCTTGGAGCTTATCAGTCCAGGGGTGGTGCGAGAGTGACGGGGCGGGGTATTTTGTGCCATAAGCCTCCTCCTTGTGATTGTAGTATACACGACACACCCGCCCTTCAAACCGGTATCGTCTATGGAGCGATCTAAGATGAAGGAAATACGCTAACCAATGTACCGTAATGAATATAATTCCACGCAATCGCGGCATTTGAAATGGGAAGTTCCACACACCCTAAACTCTGGGGAAACCCATAAGCAGCTCGGGGAAATCCATGAACTGCATCACCGCCGGCAAAGTAGTTAACCCAGGGAACTCCCGGGTCGTCATAGGGGACCCCAAATGGATTAATTCCGCTCATGGTCTGGCTTTGATATCGTAGATATACCGGAGAGGTTCCCAGATAGGTGGGGCTTTGTGGAATTCCGGTATTGCACAATGAGGTGAGTACGATTTTTCCGTTGTACCATAGTTGCAGAGTTTCGGGGAGAACTTCGCTAACGTGAATGTAACCATACCCATTAGGATTACCCTTATCCGCCAGTTTGTCGGCAATTAAAGTTGTCCAGACTTTTGGCCCGGCAATGCCGTCCACGGCAAGCCCATTAACCCGTTCAAAATGCATTACTGCACCCTTCACCATCACATTATAGACATCAGGCTGCCACAACGCCATCAGCGATGCCGGAGTGTCATTATAGCGCCAAGTAAACGTCCCCGGTGGCGGAGAGTAAATAGCGCTGTCTTGTTCGGCTAGCGTGGTTAAATGGGATCCAGTTGGCGTCCAATTCAACGGGAGATAGCCGAGTTCAGCTAAAAGTTGGTCAAGACGCAACACCGAACCATTGGCAACGGTAAATTGCTGGAGGATTGTTTTGGCCAGATAGCTGCCATTGGCGGCACGTATCCCATTAGTACCACCGGGAATTTTCAACGATACTAAGGAACCTGGCCCCCATCCTGTTCCACTAGCCTGAAACGCAAAGGAGTTGGTGGATGTTCGAGTCCAGGTTCCGGGGACTTTGGGGCTAAAGGTCCATTGCCCAGGGGATGCGTGTTCTATCGGAGCCGAGAATGTAACCAACACCCGAGTGGCTGGGGATGAGTTGCCTACCTGTAGGGTGTCGGTGAGCCAATTGGCTGTTTTCCAGTGCAAAACCTGGGGGCGGGACAGTGTTTCCCAGGGGCGCGCGGCCGTTTCTATCACCAACTGACCATTTTTGTCAGGCGGGGTACGAATGGCGGGAATGCGAAATTGGGCGACCGGGGCAGATGGCTTGACGATTTGGCTATCCACAGGTCCGACAATTCGCATCAGGGCGGCCGGCGATTGTAGTCCGACCAATATCGCTTGGCCTACGGGGATGGTTACCAAGGGAGCAAGCAGTGCAGGATTGGCTGGGGTTCGCACTACCGAAGTAAGTACCTGGTGATTAAACGGTAGCCAGTCCAGCCACGATGGGCCGGTAATCGTGGCGTGCACCACGCCCATAGTATGGGGCTTGAGTGTGACCGTAGGCCACAAACCATCTTTCTTCAACTGCAGGGGAACGGTTCGGGAGCCGAACTGGTATGTAGCATTGGTCACTTGGGTCGCCATCCCGTTGAGACTAATTGTGGCCAGAGCGTCAGGATTGGGACCTACCCTTGCTGAGGGGCGTTCTACATAGGCGGCGGTGACTCCGAATCCTACCAGACATACGGCGGCCAAAGCGATCCAGAGCCATCGTGGACTTCCATGAATATGCCGCGAAGTTCTTCGGGTTGGAACGTTGGTCATAGCATCGCTTCCTCTCGCGTTTCTATGGATATAACGCGAGAAAGGGAAAATATGTTACCTAATTTTACCGGGAATGCCAATTTTTTAGAATGGAATTAAGTTTTCCGAGGGAATTAGAATAGTTAGCAATTCCGCCATTCCCTGAAGGATTTGTAACCGGGATGAATTCCAACTGGAAGGACTTAAGAAATCTGCCTGTAAGATACCCCACACAGGACGCCCCAGCGGCATAACGGCGACCGATTCGGGAGAGCCGAAGTCACGAGTTGTACTTTTTAGGGCCTCGGGTGTTTGGGAAAATCGTTGGATGACTTGCGGTGTTTTCGAGTGATAACATTGTCCAATCACCGAGGGCAAGTCCAACGAGACAATTGATCTTGCTGCGTGGCCACGACTGGCTACCGGCACTAAACCATTGTTCTGTCGTAGGAAGCAAGTTATAGAAAATGGATGCAGGACCTTGTCGATAGTTGTCAGAAGGAGATTTAATTGGTCCCGCTTGGTTAAAGATCCCGTGGCCAAATGTTCCATTAATAAGGCAAAATGGGCACGAAATGGATCATAATAATCTTCCGCGTTGGGGTCGATTGGCATCATTTGGGTTCTCAATGCTGCAACATTACGGGTTAGGGCAGTGTCAGGAACCGGGTTTCGTTCCCAGGACGCAGGGCGGGAAAAATAATATCCTTGCCCTATATCGACGCCAAGAGTCATACAGGTGACCATCTCGTCATAAGTCTCGATACCTTCAGCGATAAGTGAAAACCCGAGAAATTTGGCAATTTGTTCTATCGATGCGATTAAATTGCGCTTAATCGCCGATTTATCGCATCCATCAACTAATCCACGATCAATTTTTACGTAATTGGGACGAACCGTGACTAATTTTTGTAAACCCGAATACCCAGCGCCAAAATCGTCTAAGGCAATAGAGCCGCCCAAGTTCTGGTAATGATGAACCACCGGTTCCATAGCCTCTCCGCTCCAGTTGCCCCGCTCAGTTATTTCAATAACCACGGTACCATCCATGGTCGGAATCAGATGCTGCTGAATTGCAGGATCGCTCAACGAATCCGGATGTAAGTTAATAAATATTGGAACGTTGATATGATAATTGTGCGCTAGATGCATGGCCCGCTCCACGATAAGTCGGTCCATATCCACGGCCTTGCCCAACTGTGCGATCAATTCGAAAAACTCTTCGACGGGAAGGGAGGTGCCCTTTTGGGTTGTGGGACGGCTTAAAATTTCATAGCCGACCACGTGACCACTTGACAAGGATACTAACGACTGAAACGCGATCGAAAATAAGGTGCCCTGTTCGAACCATTCAGTGATCGCCAATTGGCTAAGGGGTGTCGCGGAATTCATTTCGTTGCTCCCAACCGGATTGTGTATGATTTCCTCCACATTATGGCAAATAAGTCGCGGAAAGTCCATCATGTTACCCGTTGTTGGGGAATCTGACAGGTATGTCTAAAGAATGTTCGCAGTTGCCGATTTGAAATCTTGAGGAAGGTATTGCCTTGGATAGTATAGTTGTAAGATAGAGGCTTGAGTGGAGCCTTCCTGGACATATTCCGATATTGTGACAATTGTCGTATGATAAAATAAATCCTTTTGGCCTTCGGTGTTGCAGGACCGTTTTCTCGGTACCTTAGGGCCGATACTGGAATAAATACGATGGTGGTGCAGTCATGGACATCCGTACCCTGTTTTTAGATATCGGAGGGGTGATCTTAGAACCGGATCCCAGGTTTTGGGAACGATTACGTACAGAGTTCGGGGCACCTGACGATGCGGAGCAAATGTTTTACGGAGAAGATGGGCCCTGGAACGCTTGCAAGACGGGACTCATAACCTATCAAGATTACGTATTCCACATGGCTGATCAACTGGGTATAGAGAGGTCTGTGATGGCGTCATTGCGTGCAGAACTCGAATGGCTCATTATACAGCCGATGGTGGACTGGGTGCGTCAGATGCGCGCTCAAAGGTCGATCGAGGTCATAGCGGTTAGCAATGCAGATACGACATTGGAAGAACGCCTGTCGCGGTTCCAATTGACGGATTTGTTTGATCGGATCGTAAATTCGGCACGGGTTGGCGTTGCAAAACCAGATCCCGCAATCTATCAACTGGCGTTGTCGTATACCTCATCTCTACCTGAGTGTTGCCTATTCATAGACGATCGGGAACGTAATATGGCTGCAGCACAATCACTGGGCATTCAAACTTTAGTGTTTCGTGACTTCCCGGAATTTGCCGAAGACGTCGAAAAATTGCTTCGCTAGACAAGGGGAGAGGCTTAATGGCACGTATTGTATTAGATGAAGATCAAGTGCACATTGATTTAAGCTTTGCCGATAAAGTGCTGTCGTTTTCTGGGTCACTGCGAGTACCTTATTCCCACATTCGGAGCATTTCGACGGATCCAGTGACCCCCCAATGGTATCATGGGATTCAAATTGGTATCAACTTGCCGCCGCTTAAGGTGGCGAGTACTTTCATTACCGAAGAGGGCAATATCTTTTACGATTTTCACGATCCCCACCGTTGCATTACATTAAACTTGGAACATGAGCGATATGTCCGAATTGTCGTTGAGGTAGAGGCATCGCAATCGCGGTCGACTTTAGTTGAAGAAATCCGTGCCCGCGTCGAACACAGCCACGAAAAAGCGGGGCAGACTTAACCTTCTGCCCCGCCTCAAAAAGCTGCTAGGTTTAGGGATTGATAAACCCGGCACCGTAATAGGTGGACTCATAGTAAGGACTGTTCAGATTGGAAACGCGAACTGTCAGTCCTGGTTCGGGCGCCTCCACAAAGGCTTGGCTATATCCTAGAGCCGGGTAACTCCCGATGTATATGCCTACATGGGAGGCTCCAGGTCCGTCTGTGCTGAAAAACACTAGATCTCCAGGTTGTAATTGCCATTTGGCAATCTTGTTGGCTGAGGCATACTGCGCCCAACTCGTGCGTGGAATGCTGACCCCGTTTCGGGCGAACACGTATTGGACCAATCCTGAGCAATCAAATCCAGCAGGCGAAGTCCCACCCCACACATACGGCACTCCCAAGTAAGACAATGCCGTATTAACCAATGCTTGTCCAAAATTGGTTCGCGAGCTTGCTGCTGGGATCGAAGAACCGGCCGATCCCGAAGCAGGTATGGTTAACACTTCTCCTACTTTCAAAGCGTTAGGGTTGGCCAGTCCGTTGGCGGCTGCAATAGCGCGCCATGAGACCCCGAATTGTGCGGCGATTCCGCTTAAGGTATTGCCGGGTTTTACCGTATATCGGGTTCCGCTGCGGGATGAGGGTGACGGGGCCACTGGTGAAGGGCTTCCCGAGACGATTAATACTTGTCCCACTCGCAGTTGGTTAGGATTGGCCAAATGGTTCAAAGACACCAGAGCGGAAACGGTGGTGTGAAATGCGCTGGCAATGCCGCTGAGCGTATTACCCGGTCTTACCCTGTAAGTAGTGACGCGACTGGTAGCAAACGTCGGACTGGCTGACGAATTGCCCGAGCCTTGGCTATTGCCTGCGACCTGCAGAATCTCTCCTGCATGAATCAAGTTTGGATTCGCCAGGTGATTTAACGCTACCAATTGCTCAATGGAAGTGTGAAAGCGCCTAGCAATTCCGCTAAGGGTATTTCCTGGCTGAACGGTATAAGTTACCGCTCGACTCGCCGTAAACGGCAGGCTAGATGTGGCAACCGCCTGTTTAGTGACTTCACGGGATGCGTAAGAAGCAGGCATCATTGAAGACGCCATAAACGCGCCAAACATGGCAGTCGCCATGATGGCAAAGGGCCGCAATCGCATTAAATAAATAGGCTCCCTTCCTTCCAAGTATTGCCTCCGAGGTTAGTTCGTGGGTTCGGGCTGGAGGCGCCCTACGCGGTGTAATCGCGATTCACCAAAGCATTCCTGCTTTTTTCCCCCGTACGTTCTGTCCCTTAATGGCGAACGATTCGGCGTTGAAGGAGTCAATAATAACCATAGCCGACAAATATCATTCAGTCATGGCGCAAATTGCCGGTAAAGGGAAGATTTTGAACCAAATTGAGGGAAAAAGGCTCGCCATCGATGATTTTCGTCAAATTTTGATGATATGGGGAATATTGGATAGAGAAATGCAAAGATTTCGTAGTTTACTTTTGATCTTAGTCTATTTATAGTTAACTATATGAAAAATATTTACCATTTATAAAATATCAACGATAGGTGATGGAAATTCATGTCCAACGTTTCGGGGTTAGCGCGGGAATCTATGAGAGCTTTTTTAGAGGTGATTGCATTGGCAGAGCCAATGATTGCCGACTTGTGGAAATCGCACCATCTTACCCTCTCCCATGTACAGTGTATGCGAATGTTGCGGGAGCAACCGGAAGTGGCTGGAGACCTAGCAAGAAAACTTAATATGTCTTCGGCTTCACTGACACGGGTGCTAGACCGTCTTGAGGAACGGAATTTCGTCATCAGAACGATTGATCCCAGCGACCGACGACGGATATTAGTGCATTTAACGCCAATGGGCAACGACATCCTTGGGGGAATCAAGTCATGGTACGCAAGTCCGGTGTTTACCGCGATATCGGCAATGGATGAAGAATCCCTTCAGTTTTTACGGCAAGGCTTGGCGACTTTGGCGAATCAGGTGAGACAGACGATGGACCAGACACCGAAATGACAAGTCGGTCAATCTAGTGAATGTCTGTCCAGTGTATGAGAGGGAGCGAATTAGCATGCCGAAATACTTATGGCCTATTGCGACCCTAACGGTCGTGCTGTTAGCGGGGATAGCACTTCTGCTATGGCCGTTTGCCTTAGGAATGGCTCATGGTACCTGGTCAAAGGCGGTTTACAGTGATTTCTGGAGTGGTGTAGGGGTAGTCGTCATTGCTCTGCTAGGACTTGGGTCATGGCTTATGGCCTTGCGCCAGGAAATGCGGAAGCGCGGACTCATTCAGGCCATCGAGACAAAATCTGCAAGTCGGCCGAAGGCTGTATCACAATCGTCGGCTCCAGGGGCGGTCTCAGACTCCGCGACCGATTTGGATAGCCTGTTGAAGCCCCTGGCCGAATCAGTATTACGTGATTTGACGCGTCAATTACAAAACAAAGAGGAACGACGAAGGGAAGGCGTTTAACATGCGTGGTGCTAGTTGGATTTCGGCAATAGCTTTGTTGGCGGGTGTTTGGGTAGCAGTCAGTCCTTTTGTTTTGGGATTTTCGCGTCCTGTTCATCAATTATGGCCCGCGAACATTCTTGGTACTGTGATTCTCGGCGGTGTAGTTGCTGTGGTAGCATTGGCTGGTCTAATTGGCTTTTGGGGAATTCAATTAAGAGATTGGGAACGCCCTCAGCGGACGGTAACGGGACTTCGGCAAGCCCGTTGATCGGAAGGCATCACAAATGCAGTAATTGGGAAGCAGCGCAATGCTCTGAGTTCTTGTCTTGAATTTGGAGCCGGCAAACCTAAAATTGCATCACCACGAATGCAGATGAGATTTAGAACGAGTGGCTGCAGAAGGGATCGACACCAAAGAACACGGAGGGCACAACTGCAAGCACTTTGGAGCTACTGGTGGAAGGCACGGCAGAGGCGCATCGGCACCAGATCGAAATATGGCTTATCGACGTAGCCGAAGTCGGGAGTTCTTACAGCGTGACCGTTGAAAAAATTGTGAAAAAGCTGGCGAAACAGGTCTTCCATTGCGTCGAAGATGCCGCCGCAGCGAGCGACCCCCAGGTTCAGGCCGCCCACATTCGGTGGCATTTGGTAACGCCCCGCATGGGTTTCGCTGGATGAAATCACCCATCCATTTGACCGCCTTTTTTCGCGAAAAGCCCGCACGGGTGACGGGATTGGGGTATGTCTTACTGCTCGCCTGACAATTCGCCCGCTTTATGCGGGCAGTGGTCCGACAAGCTATGGTCGACCCACCGCCGTTGGAATTACCGGATCACCGTAACATTACCCGTCCCTCCGACACGGTGATTTTAGATGCACTGCGCACGTTATGGGTCGAGTGGGCGACACCGTATGGTATCAATGGACCCACGTGAAACCGCACGTTTGGCGGATCTTAGAAATGCTACAAATCCCCATTCAACACGGGTTTCAATGGGATCTATCAGGTTAATCGGTCACCCAGCATAAATCACTAATTTTTGCAGGCTCACATGCGGAGTCTAAGTTACGGTCTAGCACGGAAAAGTCCATCGTGGATGCCGTGATCGCAAAGGCGCCGCCGACGGTAGACCCCGGAATGGCTTCCTGGAGTCCGTGGGACCTTCCTCTTTCGCGCTCAATACGCGGAAGAGGAACCGGTTTTTGCCCCTGGGGTGGAAGTCCCTGCCTTGAGGCATGGAGTGGACGTCCACGGTCGATCAGCTAAGAGTGCAAGTGCGTGATGCAGAGGTTGCGTATCATCATCAAGTCGCCGCCCAGTATTCCCGGATTCATCCACGGAATCATGAGAGCAGATATGGGGACACATCCTCTCTTTAAAAGATTGACAAGACGTTGATCCCCGCGGGCAGCGGGGACTTCAAATCGTGGGGATCACAGAACCGGTGGTTTTATCGAAACAAGGCGGTAACAGACAGAGGATAATCGGGAAACAACGGGCTGGTGACGGTTTCGTGTGGGAAATACGGTCCCCAGGGCTGATATCCGTCCGCGGTCAAACGGTACACCGTTAGAGTCTGATTGTCCGGATCGACAATCCAGTATTCCGGCACGCCAAAACGGGCATAGAGACGGACCTTCACCGTCAGATCGCGCTCACGAGTTCCGGGGGATAGAATTTCAACCGCCACGTCGGGAGGTCCTTGGATATTCACATCGGTGACGATATTCAGATGCTCCTGACAAACAAAGAGGACATCCGGTTCCACGACATTGTGATGGTCAAAGACGACATCGAGAGGAGCCGTGAAAACCTGACCCAATCCTAGCTGTTCCAGCGTTTGAAAAAAGCTTGCGCAACGGAGAACAATACGCTGATGTTGGGGGTTGGGCGACGGACTCACGGCGAGATCTCCTTCCAGTACTTCATAGCGTTTGCCGTCGTCGGGCATCTGAGCCAGATCCTCGGCAGAAAAAATGGGGCGAATGATATCCACCAGGGGCCACCTCCTTTTGTCTTGAGTATAGCCGAATGCGAGGGGTTGTAAAGGATCGTGCCACGTATCGTCGTCGTGCGTCCGCGGCCACGTCGAGGGTCTTGTCGATTGCCGTGCCCTGATAGCCGAAGAGTACGTGTCCGCTATGTCGTATCACCAGATCCCGCTGTCATATCCTATACCTTATGCACGACTTTATGTCTGGGTGTTGGAGTATCCGCGACGATTTACGGTGCCGCATCCCTATCGACATCGTCAGGGCGCGGTCGTGTGGGTGACGTTGCCAGATGTTCGGGATGTTCCGGATGCCCATTCCTAAGATCGCGCATCATTCGTACGGTGTTCCATTGACCGATTTTGCGCTTATTCCGGTTTTGGGCTTCGGATCGTCTGGGACTGATCCGTCGGGCTAGGCGTCACCTCCCCGACTTACGCGGGAGGTTTTTCGGTGGAGAGACAGCCATGTTAGCCCTCTGGCATTTCTTGTGGGTGTTCTCGCCTAAACCTTGGGGGAAGCGGACAATCCTCTGGTTGCTCTTTTCATCTTCGCATGGGCTATTTGTGTGTCCGCAGACAATCCCAGCCCGGTGGCTAGAGTATCCCCAGTATGCCGCCTTTTCTTGGCATGCGCTCATAAATTGGGACCATCATGCTGAGCCTGCTCTTGCTCATGCTAGTGCTCATCTGGGCGTTACGAGTCCTTGTCCTGACGTGATGGTTGCGTCGTTTTTTTCAGTTGCAGACCTTGCGAGGTGATCCATGCAACTTTACTTTCCGTATGCGGATGATCCCCAATGGCCCCGCGCTGTCTTTGACCAGTCCCAGGCCAATCGTTATTGGTGGGCGCGCCGATGGAAGCCTCTCCGGCCTGAAGCCCGAAGCTTTCACCCCCCGTAAAACCTTCGTGTGATCAGGCATTGAGCCTGTTCACGCGAGGAGTCGCTGTATTCCCCCCCTTGAAAAGAGAGGTTTTAGTAGCCAGGTTCCCTTGATAAACCGTGGACAAAACGAATCTACGACCGGTGATCGCTGCCGTCTCGCTGGAGACGGAAAACGGGGCATGATAGGCGCGAACGCTTAGGCCGAAAGCCGTGTCGGCTTGCGAACATCGAAGCCTGGATCCAAGCGTTTGTCCTGACGTCCGTTAGTGCAATGGAGCAGTATTTGCGCGCGGTGTCGATTCCAATGTTGGTGTATCTATCGTGATCCGTCTTGTACCCGCTCAATTGTCGTGCCCTGCCTCTCGACGGGATCTGTGGCCCGTCGGTTTTTTGTTTCTTTTGTCCTGCATCGATTTTCTCCCAGGAGGTGTCCATGTTTCGCATTCGCCCACGATTTATGGTGGTCATTGCTTTGACAGCAGCAGCGCTCAATTGGGTCCAGGGAACATCACGTATCCCGCATCCCGCCGGAATGCCCTTTAGGCGGCAGCTATTATAGCCATCGGCAGAGCATGGCATGCATTGCACGCGTTTCCGACGAACGTGAGGCAGTCTTTGGTACAACAACCTCGCGCATTTGATTCTGCTGTGCCTTCGAAGAGCCCTGTAATCATTTCACAGCGACGCGGTATTTTTCCCCATTTTTCCTTTTTTTCTGCCTTTTTTCCTTTGATACGGCATCCCAGATCCTCGTCAACTTCTCCGTCGTTTCCCATTCCAACATCGTCAGTATCTTCGACACGCCGCACCACGCTCTTGGCTCGGCTCATCCAGGCCGAAGCAGGCAATCAGCCATTTCTGGTGCAACTGTGCGTCGGTGATATAGTGCTCAACCGTCTACACGCTTCCCAATTTCCGCATCATTTGGCGGCTGTCATCCAGCAGCCGGGACAGTTTTCCTCAGTCAGCAATGGAACCTTTGCCCGGGCCGTGCCGACGACGAAAGCCCTGCGTGCTGCACGGAACGCCATGGAAGGCTGGAATCCTGTGCGCGGCGATTTGTACTACTACAATCCTTCGCTGCCGCACAATGCCTGGATGAATACATTGCCCGGATGCCAGCGAATCGGAGCGATGGCGTTCTTCTTCTAGTATCCTCAATAGTGTTCCTTCACGTTTTGTCACCGTTTCCATGATTCTTCACAAAAAGGAGCCATGGTGGACGTCCTCCCCACAGCTAAAGCTCGGGGCATCCACTCAAAAAGACCCCTGACCTCATGAATAAATTCAGGGGTCTGCCGTAAACGGCGCCCGATTGATCACGCTATGAAATTCTTCACTCCCCAAACCCGTCACTATGCCGTACAATACTAAAAAGAGAGATGGAGGAGGATGGTTACAATGAATGACAAACGTCAGGCACGTTTAGAAACACGACTGCGTCTCGATGATAAACGCTTTATCGAAGCGGCCGCTGCCGCCGAAGGGCTCAGCCTGTCAGATTTTGTGCTGGTGGCGGTGAAACATCATGCCCAAGACGTGCTCGCACGTCAACAACGAATCCAATTGAGTACAGATGTCAGCCGCCAATTCACCCGAATGCTGATGGATCCAGCCACCGCGCCCCCCCTTGGCTTACGAGACGCCATGCTTCGGCATGATGCGTTGATAGAATCCGCCGATTAGGATGGCCCTTCCCTATCGGATCGAAAAACTTCGGCGTGATCATCATCGCGCCACATTTGCCTCGGGTGATTCCGCGATGGACCGCTGGATGCACCAATATGCCTATCAAAACATGAAAAGTGGCGTATCGGTGGTCTATGTCTTGGTGGAAGCCGCCCATCCACTCCAGGTGATGGGTTTTTATACGCTGTCAGCAGCGACGGTAGAACTTGCAAATCTGCCTCCTGAATGGATGAAGTTTTACCCCAAATACCCGGAAGTTCCTGTGGCCTTACTCGGAAGGTTAGGGATGGCAATCGGGGTTGAAGGTCACGGACTAGGCTCCGCCTTGGTCGCCGATGCCCTTCAACGGGCCTGGCACCTACGCAACGCGATTGGTTTAGCAGGAGTTTTAGTGCAAGCTAAGGATATCGCGCTCGTTCCGTTTTACGAACGGCTCGGATTTCAGCGTCTCGGTGAATCGTTGGATCTCTTCATCCCCATGCGCAAGGTTGACGCGGCAATAGTGACACCTGCTGTGGACAGTGACGCAACGCGCTAGTCTCTTGTTGGCCCCCTCCGATACTTTGGCCGTGGTGCGGGACTTGAACATCAACGATGGTTTGCGGAAAAAGCGGGGACTTCGATCCCCGCTTTTTGAACATAACGCCCGCGCATTCCCCTTCTTAGGCGATAGCCCAGAGGGGGGCAAGCGGGCGGCATCCGTTCAAGATGCCGAGGCTTTCTTTGGGTGCACCTCAATTTTGTGAGGTATAAAGTACTAACTCGAGTTTCGCACCGCGAATTCACAACAAATTTTTGTCCCACAAAAACGCCGAAACCCGCATGAACACTGGGTTTTTTGGTATCATTAGGTGCCATCCCAATTCACCAAAAATGGAGTGTTATCATGCGGGAGACCACGTCAGAAATCAAAAAGGTGTTCGATAAACACCAGTATTCGATCGACTCGATTGTATTCGATGTGATGCAGACCTTCAAGCTCAATTCCATTGTCCGGCACACGCGGTTTGAGAAGCAGGAGGGATACGCGGTCACCGAAATCCTGGCGCTCCTCATCCTGTTCCCCCTGATGCTGGTCAACAGCGTCAATAGTTTCTTTCACAGCGAGTGTCAAGCGATCACGACGATGAAAAAGGATGCCCTGTATCGCCTGAAAAACAACGAGGGGGTCCCCTGGCGCCAGATTTTGTATGGAGTCGCGAAGCGATTCCAGACGATCGTCAATCCAGACCAGATCGTGGCGGCCAATGCGGCCTTCATCCTCGACGACACCACTGACCGCCGGGTCGGGCGGCACCTCGAAAACGTCTCCTATGGGTTCGACCCTGTGATCGGGAAAACGCTGTGGGGGTTTAAACACCTCGTGTTGGGCTTTTTTGACGGAACGACCTTTATCCCGCTCG
>JAJZZP010000037.1 GCA_021797515.1 Bacillota bacterium
GAGCAGGGGGTGAAATCCTACGACTCGTCCTTCACGAGTCTTTGCCGATTTCTCATGGGTCACACCTGCATTACACGTCATACATCATGATCAATCAACTGGCCTAATCTCTTGGGGAAGTGTTCATCGTCCCGTGACAATTGGGCCTCTTCTAAGGGATGAGTCAAATACGGAAAGAAACCCACTGATTGGAAAAAGATGTGGGTAATGATTAGCGGCTTCGCCCGGGAAGGGGAATGCGCGGGCATTATGTTCAATTCACAAATACTGCCAGACAACAACCTTAATTCAGCGCAGCCCATTTCTTTGCTAGACTGGTAGGCCAAGCAAGGCTCCGCCTTCAGGAGGCCCGTACCTCGTTGGCAGAGAAAGAACTTCCACATCAAAATCCTAAAAGCACAGCGTGAAATCCAAAGATGAAGCATATTCCCGTATAAGAACCTGCAGTTGTTTCCACTGAAATGACATATCGATTTCCTCAACATGCATGTTCCGGAACCTCCTGCCGTGATAAATAAAATGACGGTGGAATGGGAGTGTTTTTCAGAAATGATCAATTTGTAAAAACCAAGAAAACTATTTTCAACCGAGTTTACCAGATGCCATCCACCATGAGAAGCTACCATTCCCACCTCAATTGCAAACGGGTTTCTTGACCCCACCACCCGTCATATTTTACGGTAAGCGCACTAACTGCTTACCCACATTTTCGCCTCGGAACAGACGGATCAACGCGTGAGGAGTATTTTGCAATCCCTCCACGACATCCTCTTGCATTCGTAACTGACCCGCTTGGTACCATTGTTTCAGCTGTTTTAAGGCCTCCCCAAATTGCGGGGCAAAGTCGCTGACAATGAAGCCGCGCGCGGTCACCCTTCGGGCCAACAACAACGGCAGCAGCGTGCGAGGTCCCATTTCCACCGTAGTCGCATTGTATAAGGAAATTTGTCCACAAATGGCAATGCGGCTGAAGTCATTAAGGTAACTGACAACCGCATCTGAGACGTTTCCTCCCACATTATCAAAATATACATCAATCCCGGTAGGCAAATTTTCGTCTAATTGGTCACTGAAATCTTGGGCCTTGTAATTAATCGTGCCGTCAAATCCATAAGTGTCTTTCAACCACTTTGTTTTCGCGTCACTTCCCGCAATTCCGACCACTTTGCAACCGATTATTTTGGCAATTTGCCCCACCTGACAACCCACAGCCCCGGCGGCCCCGGATATCACCACAACGTCACCCGATTTGGCCTGTCCCACTTGAAGCAAGCCAAAATAAGCGGTTAACCCCGTTATTCCCAAAACATGTAGCGCCGTCGTAGGGGGCAGCGAATCATCCAATACTCGCACTCCAGACCCTTGTGTCACACAATAATCGGACCACGGCAATTGTCCAACCACCCAATCGCCCGTTTTTACATTGGGGTTGCGACTTTGCTCCACCGTGCCAACGCCGCCACCTACCATGACTGATCCCAAGTCAAACGGTGGCGCGTATGAGCGCCCTAAATTCATGCGTCCTCGCATATAGGGATCCACCGAAAGATATCGAACACGAATCAAAATATCGCCTGCGTCCAACGTAGGCAATTTCCGAGTCTTCATCCGAAAACTATCTTCTTGGACCATCCCTACCGGCCTCTTAACGAAAAAGACCTCCCGCGTGAATAATTCCATGGCAATTCCCCCTCATTATCAATTAGTGTCGCTTTTTCGGTTGCATTCAGCGTAGCGAAAAATCTTAAGGTTAAAGGGCTGCTGTTTAATCCCAATCATGGTGCACTATCCATAAATTACCTAAAAGGGTTATGTGGTATGAGTTTTTTGAAGTTCCCGCAGAACATGGTCGATGGCGGAGAGCAACCAGCGGCTAAGTCTGATCATCAATGCAATGCCTGCCAAACTGCCATGGTCTACCGCAGACCGCATGCAGTGCGAATTAAAGGCATGAACCGTGGATGGGGAGTGGCGGCCGACATTCTTCTAGGCACTCGAGACGAAGCTTTATTTGACCAAATGACAGAACGAAATGTATTGGTTCACGTATTTGCCTGCCCCCATTGTGGTCGCATTGAAATGGTAAACGACCCCAAACGAGGATTTTAAGTCCGCGGACACGGTTTAGTTTTTGTTTCCGGAACTAGGCCCTATCATGGCCCTGGTTTAGCACGCACTTGGAGAAAGATCATCCATTTAACGCTAACGCCGCAAATGCCGCTGCACCATATTTTAAGGCCCGCTCGTCAACCATCAAGGCAGATGAATGCAGGCCCGTGGTAAAATGATCCCCCACTATACCCAGATTCAAAATGGCGGCTGGCACCCGTTCCGCAACATACGCAAAGTCCTCAACCCCCAGAGTAGGTTGTGCAATATTTACAACATGCCCGGTCCCTAATTGCTCAGCCAAAATACTCTTGACCTGCCGGGTCCATGGGACATTGGCGGCTGCTGGTGGATATCCGGTATCCACCTCCAACTCAGCCGTGGCTCGATACATGGTCGCCACATGTTGAACTACCTCCTGCACCCGGCTAAGTACCGCTGCGCGCGTAGTCGGCTTTAAAGTTCGAATGGTTCCTGTCATGTCTACACGATCGGCAATCACGTTTTCCCGATACCCTCCATGAATCGTCCCAATGCTGATGACACAAGAATCTAATGGATCTTGTTCTCGGCTCACCAACACTTGCAGGGCTTGGATTATCGCCACACTCACCATGATGGCATCAACCCCAGTATGCGGCGCGGAGCCATGCCCCCCCTTTCCCAATACCGTCAGGGTAAAGTCGTCGCAGCCTCCCATCGCTGGCCCTTCCTTAAGCCCTATCACTCCGCTCGGAAGATCATCGGTAATGTGGATCATGGCCGCATGGGTCACAGTGGGAGATTCCAGGATTCCTGCTTCGATCATCGGTAATGCTCCACCAGGGCCTTCTTCTCCTGGTTGAAACATAAACACCACGGGACGAGTTAACTCATGTTCATGAGTCTTAAGGTATCGCGCAGCCCCTAACAGCATAGCGGTGTGGCAATCATGCCCGCAAGCGTGCATACAGCCAGCAACTTCCGATGCAAAAGGTAGTCCCGTGGTTTCCATGATGGGCAGCGCATCCATATCCCCGCGCAACAGCAATGCATTTCCTTGGTCCGGGCCAAGCCAAGCTTTCACTCCATTAGCAATCGGCCGCGAATGCGGTATGCCCCAGTAATCCAAAGCCTCTTCAACAATACCTCGGGTACGAATCGTATTCAATCCCATTTCAGGAAATCGGTGAATATTGCGTCGCATTTCAATAATCCAAGATTCAATTTCATGCCATGCTTTGTCATCAATAATCATGGAAAACCCCCATCATCGTGAATTTGTTTGAGGAGACTATTTCGCTGAAAATGCGCAACCTTGGGGATACCCACCGCTAACTTTGGCAAGTTTGGCCGGCATGGTTGCCACGGAGCAAGTAATCTGAGGACGCATACGTCTCACTGGGAGCATTGCTGCGGTCCCATTGTCCAACCCTGACGCCTCCTTGTCAACAACCGCTATCACATGCTAAAACTTTACCGTCATCTATCGCTATGCCGGATAGACTACATGGCACGCTGAATCTCGGTTGGAGATAGAAAATGTTATTGTAGTACTGATCGCTGTCGGCGGTGGCGGTTTGAAGTATCAGTTGTATATAGCCCTTACGTCACAGGGAAACGTAGGGGAAACCGCGGGATCCCAATAATCAACAGTAGGTCACACGGATCCCTGTTTTTCGCACAACCCAACGTCAACCGGCTTAGAGCCGCAAGTCGTGAAACCCACAGTCGTCAGGTGGCAAAAATTCGGGCCCGCTGATTGACGCAATGCTACAATACGTCGTGATCGGACACAGTAGTTTCAATCCAGTTGTCGGCCCACTGGTGGACGGCATCCATCACAGCACGAAAAGCTTCTCCTTTTGGAGTTAAGGCATAAGTCACTTGAACTGGGACCGTAGGTACGACCGTTCGGGTAACAATACCGGCAGTTTCCAGTTCACGAAGCCTCTCCGCGAGCATGCGATCGCTCACTTGCGGGATGCTATCGTGAATTTGCCCAAACCGTTTGGGGCCGAACAATAAAACTTCCCAAATCAAACCCACCCAGCGACGCCCTAATAACCCAAAGACTGCTTCGAACTTGGGGCACAATCGTTTTTCATTCATATCAGTCCCTCCGTGGTTATTATACAGAAGCTATTGACAAATATAAAGAAACCGGCTAGCTTTATGATAAAGAAGTAGCTTCCGTTTCGGTAGTTAGGGGGTATGGTGCCCAATTTATCGGCAATCATTTCTCATAGATGTGAAGGAGGACCTCGGATGCCTGCAGTCACTCATCCTAATTGGTTGGAATTACCCCGTCTTACGGCACCCACAGCCCAAGCCTTGGATCGCCCGATCGAAAGGCTGGTGACGGCCCCGAGTTTACTTGAAGGCGCTGGATTCCCTGTACGGCGGCCTTTCCCCAGCCATGAAATCGGTTTTCGCAACGCCGACCCTTTTCTATTGCTGGACCACCTTGGTGCCGTTGAATATGCTCCCGGCGAAGCCAAGGGCGCTCCTTGGCACCCTCACCGGGGATTTGAAACTGTCACTTATATCATCGATGGTGTCATGCAACACCGTGATTCCCAAGGCGGCGGTGGATTGATTACTAACGGTGCTACCCAGTGGATGACTGCAGGGTCAGGTATTTTGCATGATGAGTTGCCTACCGAGGAATTGGTGCGTACCGGAGGCCTATTTCATGGTATTCAACTCTGGGTAAACCTCCCCAGCACATTAAAATGGACTCCGCCGCGGTACCAAAGTTTGGAGTCCCATTACGTGACTTTGATTTCATCGGAGCATGGCGATGGATTACTGCGGATCATTGCCGGCGAACTCAATGGCCATAAAGGTCCCGGGGTGACCTGGACACCGGTAACGGTGGTCCATGCAACATTGAATCCCGGTGCTCACCTGCAAATTCCCTGGCCCCAACTCTTTAACACCCTGATATACATTCTCTCAGGATCCGGAACCGTTGGCTCGGCACGTGTATTGATGCGGGAAGGTCAAGGTGCACAGATGGGTCCGGGGAATACCATTACCATTACAGCCAGCACTGAGTGTTCGGACACTAACCCTACAATGGAAGTGCTGTTACTCGGAGGCCAACCGATCGGCGAACCTATTGCCAGTTATGGGCCGTTCGTTATGAATACCCACGCGGAAATTGTGCAAGCGTTCAGCGACTATCAAGAAGGGCGCATGGGGAACGTTCCAGCCCAAGAATATCGACCCGACTCTCTTTAATTAGCGTTGGCTCGTCTTGTCTTGCTCTATCGGTGTTCATAGGGCCAAAGGGACCCCATCCCTCATGGTTCCACAAGATCTGCCCGGAAGGCAACGTGAGTGTTACCAAGGCTGGACTTTTACACTGTAACCCGTTCCGGGCCTCCTTAGGTGAATGGCGCCAAAGTATGCTGACGAGTCGTAGTGCTACGCAGTCACTCAATAGCGTTCCACGCCCCGGTCAATTCCTCAACAGTGCCAGCGGCAATTACTCCGTCAACGTGGTCTTTCAATATTTTTAGCGAGTGGCTGGCATAACTAAAACCTGGACGCGAGTCCCACGGGTTTCCCCAGAATAGTCGGCGACAACGACGTCGTACGGCATCTGCATAAACCGCTAGAGAATCCAAGTTCCCGCTTTCAAAGCCATCGGTCAGAAGCAACACATCCGTTCGCTGACTCAACCATCGAGAATATTGATGTACTGTAGCCTCTAGTGCGTCAGCTATTCGAGTGCCTCCGTGAATGTCATGGGCAGTCTCGTAGATGGCTGTTAAAGCGTCTAGAGTGTCTCGGTATCGCAACGGCTGAGTCACCCGCGTGATCCGTGTGCTAAAACTCAATATTTCTACCCGGCGCTTTTGGTGAACCAATTCATGTAAAAATTGGAACATGGTAGGGGTGACACTTTCCATGGAACGACTGGTGTCCCATAATATTAAAGTAAGCCGCTCGCGCCATACTCGACGACGATGCCAAAGACGCATAATCTCGCCCTGAGCCAGTCCCTTGCGCAGTGTCTTCGATGTGTTCCAATAACGGCCGTGGGACGCACTCTGTCTTCGATGACTGTAATATTGATGGGCGGCCAATTTTTTCATTTGCAACGTGCCAGGAATGTCATCCACTAGTCTTTGGGCGGCTATCTGATCATCGCTGCTAGCCCGCCCCGCATGCGAAAATATCGTGGCCCGGGCGCTGTGGGTCGTCGGCGTAGAATTCGTTCCCCACCAACTTACCTGCCGGGTGTGAGGGTCTGGAGGCGCCAACCCCAATAGCCACGGAGATTCTTCCGATGAGGTTACGTCAACTCCCGCCAACGATCCGATAAAAGCCGCAAACAGATAGGCTAATAACCTTTGCTGCTCAACGGTGCGCACTAGGCACGTACCCAATATCTCGTAAAATTGGGAAAGGGTTCCCGGTTTTGCCAGAACCAAAGCATTCATGACCCGTTCCATATCGTGATAACTTACTTCAAAACCATAGGCCCGCAGTCCACGAAAAAATAGCCACCAGTTATAAAGAACGGGTTTCATCAAGTAGTCCTACATCTTTTAAGATTCGCTCTAACTTTGACCCTAATGGTGTTTCAGGAGTAGTTAGACGTTCTAAATCCTCGCGATATTTTATCAAACATCCTAATGTGTCCTCCACCACACCCGGAGATAATCTCGTCTCAGACAAAATCCCCACGGCTTTTGCCCAATCGAGGGTTTCAGCGATCCCTGGAGCCTTGTGAAGGCGCTCTTGGCGGAGCCGTTGCACCATATTCACTAACATGGCCGCTAAATCCTGGGGAAGATTCTGGTAGATCCGCGTTACAATCGCCAGCTCACGTTCGAAACTAGGATAGGGTAACCATTGATAAAGACACCGACGTTTTAGTGCCTCGTGTACTTCACGACTTCGGTTGGAGGTCAGGAATACTAAAGGATATTCTGCTGCCCTAATGGTGCCGATTTCTGGAATGGTCACTTGAAACTCCGACAACACTTCTAATAAGAAGGCTTCGAACTCGTCATCACTACGATCGATCTCATCAATTAGCAGAACCGGAGCCGGTCCTTTCGGCGATATAGCCTGCAGCAATGGGCGGGCAATTAAATATCGTTCGCTATAGAGCTCATCTTCAATCGCCGAATCAACCATTCGCCCAGATGATTCCGCCAACCGTACATGCATTAACTGCCTGGGGTAGTTCCAATCATAGAGCGCACTTTCCCGATCGATCCCCTCATAACATTGCAACCGAATTAACGGCCGTTGCACAGCGTTAGCCACGGCAATAGCCAACGCTGTTTTTCCCACTCCCGGCTCACCTTCCAAGTACAAAGGAAGATTCATCTTAGCGCTTAAAAACACTGCTGTAGCCAACGACGAGTCAGCTAGGTATCCCGAACGCTCAAGATCCGTTACAACGTCCCCGGGTCCATTCCAATCTACCTGCATCCGATCAGTTTTTCCCCTTCGCCGTATGCTGCAACGCCCGGGAAACATAGACACTTACCAATTGCCGCTTGTATCCGGTGATATCGTCCTCGACGGGCGCATGAACGGCTGCGAGTCGTGCCGCTTCACCTATTGATGAGGAATTCAAGCCATGTGCGGCTAGGTAGGCTTCGGCTTCCGCCGCGCGAAATACCGTGGGGCCAATACCGGTTATGGCCAGTCGGACGGTGGCACCCCCATACCCCACCCAGCATGCCACCCCAATTACAGGATATCCCGAAGCCGGATGGGGCCGCTTGAGATAAGTGCTTACCGCATCCGATGGCATAGAGGGCACTTCCACCGCGACCAACAACTCTTGGGGACCCAACGCCGTGACAAACGGTGCCACAAAAAACTCGGACGCCGGGATTTTGCGTACGCCGTCTGGTCCGCTAACAACCATTTGTGCATCGAGCGCTAACACTGCGGCTGGCAAGTCCGCTGCAGTATCTGCATGACACAGACTACCGCCGATGGTTCCCCGATTCCGCACCTGGACGTCGCCAATAACGGCTGCGGTCTGGCTGAGCAAGGGCGCCTCAGCTAGTATCAAAGGATTTTTTACCACCTCAACATGCCGGGTCATAGCGCCCACCGTTACTACACCATCATGCGCGATCACACCATGCAATTCCGGGATCCCGCTAATGTCTACCACCATCGCGGGAGCCGCCAAACGCAATTTCATCAGCGGCAACAGGCTGTGCCCACCTGCTAAGAGTTTAACCTCGGTTCCCTGTTGCAGCCAATCCGCCGCCTCATTCACAGTACTCGCACGGCGGAATTCAAACGGTGCAGTTAGCATGTTTACCGTCCTCCTTGATTTTGCTGTATGGCCTGCCACACCTTTTCCGGGGTTAATGGCATGGGCAAATCCTGAATCCCAAAGGGATGCAATGCATCCATCACAGCATTGACAATGGCTGGTGTCGAGGCGATCGCTCCTGTCTCCCCCACTCCCTTAACACCCAGGGGATTATGTGGTGACGGCGTTACGGTATGTGCGGTCTCAAAGCGCGGGAAAAATCTGGCTTTAGGCACCGCATAATCCAATAGCGATCCGGTCAATAATTGGCCCTCGGTGTCATACTCCGCTCCTTCATAAAGGGCTTGACCAATTCCCTGGACTAATCCACCGTGAATTTGTCCCTCGACAATCATCGGATTGATAATATTTCCCACATCATCTACGGCAATGTATCGCATCAGGTGGATATCGCCCGTGTCGGGATCCACGGATACCACGGCCACATGCGCGCCAAAAGGATAGGTGAAGTTCTTGGGGTCATAAAACGCAGTACCTTCCAGTGCGGGTTCTACGCCCTCCGGCAAGCTCCACGCCAAATAAGCATCCAACGTCACGGCCTGGAAACTGACCTGGCGATTCGGCACGCCGGCAACAGAAAACATCCCGTCTTCAAAAACCACGTCTGATTCCGACACTTCAAGTTTATGGGCGGCAATCTTTTTCGCCTTTTCAATCACTTTTTGAGTGGCTAAATGAATCGCTCCCCCACCTACTGCGGTGGTTCGGGAACCGTACGTTCCCCACCCCATGGAAATGCGCGCAGTGTCTCCATGGACGATTTCAATATCTTCCACAGGTATACCCAGTTCTTGCCCCACGATTTGCGCAAAAGTAGTTTCCTCTCCTTGCCCGTGGGGTGAGGCCCCCGTAAACACACTGACTTTTCCGGTAGGATGCACTCGGACGGTAGCGCTTTCCCATAAACCGCCTTGGAATCCAACCGCACCCGCAACCTCTGATGGACCTAACCCACACATTTCTACATAGGTGCTCCACCCGATTCCGATATATTTGCCGTCCTTGCGTAATGCAGCCTGTTCTTCGCGCAGTTTCGGGTAATCAAGCATATCCAAAGCAATTTTTAAGGTACCCTGATAGTTTCCGCTATCATACTGCAAACCAAAGGGATTAGTATAGGGAAATGCTTCAGCTTTAACCAAATTTTTTTCCCGCACGGCAACCGGGTCCATTTGAATCTGGCTAGCATACAAATCCACCATGCGTTCAATGAGGTAGGTAGCCTCGGGCCTTCCTGCCCCCCGGTACGCATCCACAGGGGTCGTATTCGTCACAACACCGTAAACATCCGCGGAAGCGTGAGGAATGTCATACGCCCCGTTGATGATCAACCCAAACAAAATGGTGGGAACCCCGGGCGCAGCCGTCGAGAGGTACGCGCCCAAATTAGAATAGGCTTTTACGCGAATGGCTTGAATCTGTCCGTCCCGAGTGCCCGCTAGTTCGACCTCTTGCACATGATCGCGGCCATGACTAGTAATCATAAAATTTTCCTGACGAGTTTCTGTCCATTTCACTGCTCGACGCAATTTTCGCGCCGCCCAGGATGCCACCACTTCATCGGGATAACACGCTATTTTGCTGCCAAATCCTCCACCCACATCAATCGCCACCACACGCAACTTATGTTCCGGGATCCCTAAAATTCCTGACAGCAAAAACCGATGGATATGCGGATTTTGGGTCGTCACCCACACGGTCAACTCATCAGTGGCATTATTATATTGGGCCAGCGCGGCACGAGGTTCCATTGCGTTGGGAATTAGGCGTTGTTGACGAAATTCGTGCCGCACCACCACCTCCGCTTGTTGAAACACCGCGTCCAAGTCGGGGCCCACCGTCCAATGGAAGGCAATGTTGCGGTCAATTTCCGCATGCACTTGGGGACGGCCGTCCTCGACTGCTTCTCGGGGATGCACCACGGCTTGGAGCGGTTGATATTGCACTTGAACTTGGTCCGCAGCGTCTTGTGCCTGATACGGGGTTTCGGCAATGACCACAGCCACCGCATCACCCACATAGCGGACTGTATCGAATGCCAAAGCCGGATGTGGCGTCATTTTCAAATCAGAATTGGGAGGAATCCAGGCCGTCGGAATCAAACCCAGCTCGTCTTTGGTGTCTTGACCCGTAAACACAGCCAGCACCCCCGGCATCGCTTGGGCAGCTTGGGTATCCACTGACAAAATGTTTGCGTGGGCATACGGGCTACGAACCATTTCCGCGTAGACCATTCCAGGCAGTGTCATGTCATCCGTATATTGACCGCGACCCCGTATTAACCGTATGTCTTCGTGTCGTTTAAGCGCTTGACCCATGACTTGTGGCATAATCCCACTCCTTCTCAGTAGACTTTGATTCGGGTGCAGGATGTCCCGGCCCCGAGAATCGCTAGTAGATTGTTAATCCACGTCTTCAGCACCGGAAGTCTCCGACACTTCTGACATTAATGCGGCAGCATGTTGTACAGCCCGCACAATAGTCTCGTAGCCAGTGCACCGGCACACCACTCCATCGAGTCCCTCGCGAATTTCCGCTTCGCTGGGGTGCGGATTTTGACTTAGCAAGTATGCAGCCGTCATCATCGCGCCTGGAGTGCAAAATCCGCACTGTAGCCCGTGTTTTGCCCAAAAACCTTCTTGCACGGGATGTAATCGCGTTCCTTCCAATCCCTCGATCGTAGTTACTGTCGCTCCATGCGCCTGTACTGCCAAGACCGTGCACGCCTTTACCGCCTCCCCATCGAGCAGCACCGTGCAGGCCCCACATTGAGAGGTGTCACAGCCCACATGGGTTCCTGTCAGCCCTAATTCCTCCCGCAAAAAATGTACCAACAGCACCCGAGGTTCAATACTGCGGGCTACCCGTTGGCCATTCACTGTCATGGTGACCGTGGTCAACACTTCCGGCATTTGCGACCGCCTCCGTCTCATCATTCATAATCATTTGATAATTACTCTGATCCGGATCCTATCATAAGTGGCTACAAGAGGACAATCCTGGTAATAAATCCAATCTGTTTTATAGTGTCTAATACGTAGGCATGACTGGATACTCTATCATTTGCCAATGGTCGTCCCGCCATTGTAGGTACATTCCTGCCGTATTCACGATGTGGAGCCACTGGGCTGCGTGCCACGGTGCGCCCAGTGCTGCCAAGGCGACGGCTTTTAAGCAGTCCGAATGCGTAACCGCAACCACAAACCCACCAGCATAGCGCGACTTAACGTCATCTAAAAACGCATACATTCTTTGCGACACGCAACTTAACGGTTCTCCACCTTCTGGCGCCCCAAGTTCGGGGTTTGCTTTCCACTGTCGATAGCGTTCGCCGTCTTGTGCTTGGATATCATTAATCGACAGGCCATCCCAACGTCCCAAGGCTATCTCGTGCAATCGCACATCAATCTGCACCTCAATTCCCGGCCTAACAAACGCGAGGGCTGTCTGCTGAGTCCTTTGCAAAGGACTGGAAAACAATGCCACAATCGGTTTCTTCCTCCATACCCGCGCGATAATGTTCGCCTCCTCACGACCTTTGGCCGTAAGTTGGGGATCACCACGATGGGACACGAGGATATTTCCATAGTTCGCTTCACTCTCGCCATGACGTACTAACAATACCTCAAACATCCGAGCCCTCCATCCAAATTAGCGGTATCAGAAAATTGAAAGTCTGCCATAATACTTTCTAATACTGAATAAAAACCCCAAGACTTTTCGACAACATCAGTTCACAATAGGAGCCGCGAATCCGTGCGAGTCTTGCGTGTCTCAAGAACTTATCGCATGAAAATGGCAAGGCCCCCTCCAGCCTTGCCGACAGCTATCATGCGGGCGCACAAGCTTCCTGGATTGTGTAGGTTACTTGAATCGATCACGGGACAGGTTGCGGACGGCCTGTCCCGTGATCCATTCTCCAGACCAGACTAGTTCGAACACAGCCCATAAGGAGATCCCTGTTATCACCTCATCCCGGATACTGCTTATGTTAGCACGACGTTCAAGACCCTTATGATGGACTTCATTTCCGTTCATTCCTGACCAAATTTGACGCCGCCTTCTTGTTTCATCGTGCCACGGATTTTTAGAGCGATTGGCCGGTCATCCACCGGAGGGCACTCCACAAGCTTGTCACTGAGCCGTTCCGCGTTTAAGCAGAAACGAGCGAGGAGCCCCTCACCGAACTTTGGGCATCTTTCTGCCAAGTAATCGCCGCGTTGATGTCGCCATCACGCGGTGTCTGGCCCTGCGGGCATCATATCCATGCCTGCACACTTAAGGACAATTTCGGAATCTTGTAACCCCGGTCCGAACCGATTTTGCACCTGGAAGACCAACGTCCACGACGTTGACCGTTTACCCGCGTTGCCCCGCTTTGTATTCCAACTGACGACGGAATTCGCCAAAGCCCCCTGTCCGCAATCGTTCGAACTAGCTGATGATTTTTAAGCCACGATGCGCCAATCTTCGATGGCGATGACATCGAAGCGGTCCCCGAGCAGCGCGGTCAGTTGCTGCAACGCATTCGCCCGAATGCGCTGCAGCGTTGCATCTTGACCAGCTTCTGGGCCCAGGCAATACGCATCCCTTCTGGGACAGGCTGGCCGAGCTTCAGCCCGGCGCAAACTTTGGCGGCCTCCATTTGGCAACTCAAGTGTTGCGATACCCGACGAAGCAGGTTTTGAGCAGCCGCATTGGCTTTGGGTGCCACGATCTTTCCCCCGCTGGGTTTTCGCGGCGAACGGCAGACAGAATCCGGGACCTCGACGGGGCCACTCAAAAACCAGTGGTCGGCAGTTCGGTCCACGATGTCCCCTTGAAGAATCAATCCGAAATAGGAGTTTTGTCGCTCGATTTTTCCGTGTAATGGGTCAGAAAAAGTTAGGGGTGATCACAGCCAAAAAGCTGTGTAAACTCTGGCGATAATCCCATAATTTAGTCAATCATGGGTGGGGTAGAAGTTGAAGAGATGTCGGCAAAATTCACGCGCGGTCACTTTCAGAAAAGTAAGCCAAGAGGAGTATAATATAGGCAGTCAAACAGATCGATTTTTTCACCAATCTCCAGGAGGCACTCCATGACCGACCCTATTCACCAACAAACCCTATATGACCTGTTAAGACGTTCCGCAGTCCGTTATCCTGACAAACCGGCTTTAATCTGTGGACATCGCCGGTTCGACTACCGCCAATGGTTATCGCAAGTAGACAATACTGCCCAAGCATTATTAAATAGTGGCTTAGTTCCGGGTCAAACCGTTGCCATCTACGCCAAAAATTCGGGTCTGTATGCCACCGTGATTTTTGCCGCCGCAAAAGCCGGCATAATTTTGGTGCCAATTAATTTTATGCTTACCGCTGATGAAACCCAGTATATCCTGCAACACTCCAACGTACGTGGCGTAATTGCAGGCATCGAGTTTCAAAACCGCCTCGAACAAGCCATCGAGTTATTGTCCCCGGATCAAATCCTAGCCATTGGCCATCGCAAATGGCTTTTAGACGAAGATAGTCAAAAAAACTGGCATTCATTGCTGTCAACCATCTTATCTGAAGCAGAATGTTCTCCTTCATCAGCGATGGCGAACAACCATGATGTTGCTCAGATTCTTTATACCTCGGGCACAGAGTCCCGACCTAAAGGAGTCATGCTCACTCATCAAAATCTAATTACAGAGTATGTAAGTGTGATTATCGACGGAGGGTTGGAACCTGACGATATCGCACTTCATGCTCTTCCATTTTACCATAGTGCCCAACAACATGTCTTTTTAGGCCCCTATGTATACTTGGGTGCAACCCACGTGGTTATTTCGGTGCCCAAACCCGAAATCATCCTGCCGCTAATTCAAGAGCACCACGTCACACAATTTTTCGCTCCACCAACGGTATGGATCAGCCTTTTGCGCGATCCCAATTTTGACAAATTTGACTTATCCTCGCTGACAAAAGGGCACTATGGCGCTGCCATCATGCCCCGGGAAATATTGCTGGAATTGCAGCGCAGATTGCCCAACACCCGGTTTTGGAACTTTTATGGCCAAACCGAAGTCGCTCCTCTAGCTACCGTATTAAAACCTGAGGATCAACTTAGAAAACTCGGTTCTGCTGGCAAGGCCAGTCTCAACGTGGAAACGGTTCTGCTTGATGAGGAGAATCGTCCGGTGTCCATGGGCCAGATAGGTGAAATCTGCCACCGCAGCCCCCATATCATGCCAGGCTATTGGCACGATCCGGAAAAAACTGCCGAGGCCTTCCGAGGTGACTGGTTCCATAGCGGTGACCTCGGCATCTTTGACGAAGAAGGCTACCTCACCGTGGTGGACCGTAAGAAAGACATGATTAAAACGGGAGGAGAAAATGTTTCCAGTCGCGAGATTGAAGAGTATCTGTATCAACTTGATGGCATCTCTGAGGTCGCTGTTATTGGTGTACCCGATCCGTATTGGATAGAAAGAATTGTGGCGCTGGTGGTACCTAAGCCAGGATTCGATCCCAGCCCTGACTACATCTTAGAGCGTTGTAAACAAAATCTAGCACCGTTTAAGGTTCCTAAAGAAATTTTGATGGCGCCAAGCCTGCCCAAGAATCCCAGTGGCAAAATTTTGAAACGAGATCTACGCAAGCAGCTCCAAAAATAATCCTTGTGGCGGTGCCATCCCAGGCCGAGCTATGAAAGGATGATACTCAGACCATGATTCAAACGATCCAGTATCAAGACTGCATTGCCCTCGAACGGTTCACTGCCGCCAATGTCACACAGTACGAAGTCGAACTGCCCAGTTTTCATGAACCTCGGGATCTCACCGTTACTATTTGCCTCACTCCTGACCGTCAAGTCCAATCGTTATTGTTTCCTTTGGACACCTTAGATCAAGATTTACTTGAGTTCGCTCGACTGCGGTGGTTGACAGTGCCCTCCACTCATTATCGACGCCGAGTGTCTCCGGTATTTGACGTCATAGCCGACTGTGGCGACGTCGATGTGGTGCTTTGTTACCCAGGCCCTCGGGTCGCTCCTTGGCGTGAGCAAGAACTTGGCCAAACGCCATGGGTGCGCCCAACTACCTGGGATCAGTTCGAACATTTTCGATCTGTCAATCCGACTTCGAATATCAGTTTGATCGGATACGGAGTTACTGATTGGTTTGCACGGTTTCCCACGGCGACAGACAACAGCTTTCTCAACCTTCTGCGTCAAGTGGAAGAATATGCAACGGTGGCTCATTTTTATCGCATGGGGGTACAACGTCACCGCGCCGATCCAGCGTGCGTCCTCCCTTTACTAAGAAAAAACCACTTGACGCGGGATGATGATTGGAGCGCTATCGCTGCCGAATTACCGTTGCTCACCACACACTGGCTGGAGTCAATCCCGTTGCCGGGCCCTCGCCTAATGACCGAAGACGCTACCCACCTCACCATCACCAACCATGCCCTCTGGCCCCATCTCTCCCGTTCATTGGTCTCGCTAATGGCTTATAGTACAGCTCACGGGAGACTCGTCCAACTCGACGCCCTTTGGTGGATTCAGGATTCTGATGGAGATTTTCCCCTCGATGCAATGCCCTCACCTCCGGACCATATTCAAGACATTATCTTGATAGAACCGGAAGAGGCACTATATCCTATCGTGGTGCAAAATCGACGCCTGATTAGTCCTATTGAACCTTCTTTTCCAGAACTCCTTTAATCCGAATCACCCTTGGTCTGAACGAACACACGTAGGATCACAGCAAAGGCCCTGCCACCACTGTTTGAGCAACAGCTAATACTGCTCTCGGCGAGAAAGGCCGTTCAACAGAGTTACGTGGAGCGCGTCGATTTCATCCGCTGGGCAGTGCCATCAGAGTGGCGGGGACCAACCGGTTTCCGACGACGTCCCATCCTGCTTGCGTGATGGCATCGAGAATGTCCCGGCATTTGCGCTCCGCATACCGGCCCACCGTCCCGATGATCAGCAAGAGTGATTTCCCGAGGAATGCGCCCCATATGCGCTAACTTTTTTCCAACGTAAAGGAAATTGGATGGGAGATAGCGAAGTCATCATGGGACTGATCTTGAATGATGAGGTGACCGATGATGATAAAATCTCGCTCTCGACCCCCGAAAACGGATGCCCTACTGGAACACCAATGGCAGATCTTGCTCCCCTTCTTACCCCGAGGGTGGCAAGATGCCGCGTGGACCATGAAGGCGATGATCCGTCGGCGGGCGATTACATCGGCGGAAGCCTGGCTACGCCTCGTATTTGCCTATGCCTGGAATGATGGGTCGTTGCGCACCGCAGCAGCATAGGCTGGCCGCATCGGGTTGGCCGATCTGTCGGATGTCGCGGTTCTCAACCGGTTGCGCCATGCGGAGGCATGGCTGGGGCATCTATTGGATCGCTGGTTTGTCGAGCGCGGGATCGGTACGACCCTCACCGGCCCGCCGTCCTTTAATGCGCAGACACCACCGCCAAGGTCTTAAGGTCTCATCACAATGCGGACAGGCGGGTAAAGGTTCCATACTCCGCACGAAAAATATGCGGATCGTCCGTTGTTTCCAGCGTATACTGCGCTATCATAATCATGTATATAAATGTTTGTGAGGAGAGTGGGGACCGATATCCTTAACGCTCTCCTCACTTCATTTCCTCCTTGGTATAAAGAAATCCGTTTGATCGCTGTGCCTTAGCTCGATCGATTGTGGTCATCATATCAAGCAATGGATGGACAGGCAATTTTAGTAACTTATAGCCAAATAAGCATGGCAAAAACACATAACGACAACCTCCGCGAAAAGCATGTCTCCGAGCGTAGGGAGGGGAATCGGGTGAATTCTACCCCGCGTGCTGCGTCCGTCAGGACGCGCCACAATCTTTTGTGCTCAGCCCCTCCCCGGACCAGTCTCATAGTCGGGCGACAAGCACCAGAGAAAAGGTACGGCTTCGACGTCTCGGAGCACAGGAGAATTCTCCACGCCCCTTGTTTCATCCTCTATTGCGGCCGCCAGGCCATGGGAGTCTCATAGCCATCACGCGACGGGAGTTTGCTACTATTGCGACTATTTTGATGGAGTTGACACGTCAGTTCTTTCCCCTATGCTTCCAAATCGGCTCCGCGCAGGGCCAAGTCCACGGCGAGGTCTGCGACCTCATGCGGTGTCTGAGCGCAGGCGGCAACCCGCATCTCGTGCGTCAGTTTCCGAGGACCCATCCCCCAGCCTCATTTCTTCACCGAAGGAACTTCCTATAGAACATCCGTGGAAAAATATCCAGCCGAATTTATGAGGGTTCTGAGTAGTTACCCATTTTGTTCGATAACTAGAAATCTACATCCCCAGATAACTCAAACATTAAGCCCCACGCTATGCGTGGGAGAACTGAATAGGAGAAGCCGTGGGACATGATGTAAAAGTCCTCCATTGCTATACTGAGAAATGGTTTCGCCAGCCAATTCTCAAGCAAAGG
>JAJZZP010000183.1 GCA_021797515.1 Bacillota bacterium
CCATGGGAGCGCAACCAAGGATTCGACACCAACCACACTGAACCCTGCTGAGAGCAGCAGTCAAGCAGACAGAATAAAGGAACTTTTCATGCGGCGGGGTGCGGCGGAGCAGCATGGGAAACTATTCCATTATGGCTTGGCGCATCCTCTGGATGACCAATCCAGCCCGAGTAGCCTCCGACGAGAGCGCTACAACGGCATTTTCGCCGCAGGAAATTCGGGTGCTGACGGCAGTGCGGGAGACGCAACGGCCCCGGAAGGGGCCGAATGTCATCCCCGACCCTTCCGGATATCGACTGACGGTGCGCGACGCCGTCCGAACTCTGGCCAAGTTGGGCGCATTTATTGGACGCAAGAGCGAGGGTGAGCCCGGAACGAAAACGCGGTGGCGGGGGTACCGACCGTGACAAACGCTCGTCTGGGGTCTGTCTCTGAATACCGAACAGTAATCGCCCATCAAATTCGGCCGTGGCGCCCTGAGCGCGACGGTATGCGGTCATGCCATAGAAACGGAAATCCGGGTGACACACCCACGACATTCGGCCAGTTGTCACTCCGCGCAGCCGTCATTTTAGGCTATCGTGTACTGCCAAAATTGGAGCGCAATGGGGCTTAAGGGCAATGATTAGGGTCCAGCCTTGGGGGCTGAGTCAAAGGCGCTGCTAGCCGTCGGCGAAACTCCGTCAAGGCCGGCATGAGCCGTCTTCTTGGGGAGCCTTGACGGAGCGCTCGGCGGGCAGCGATAATCCGCCCCTCCACACAGGATGGAACGGGTTCCACTTGTTTGACATTACCACGAGTTTCCGGTGTCTATGCTATTGACACAGATCCATCCGCCCCACGCGATGGTAAGACCCTCTACCAAGGTGGCTTCTGGGCGGCACCGCGCCACGGGCACGCCGAAGGGCGGTGTGTCTACCAGTGATTGACCGCACGATCACCGCCGATGGCCAACTGTTGCTGATCCCGGCCATCGACGTGGTGGCCTATTGGACGTCACTCCCGAATGAACCGGCCGAAGTGCTCCCGTGGTAGGCCGATCATGGCACAATGGAGCAATATCATAGCGAAATCAAGACCGACATGAATGTGGAACGCCTGCTCTCCGGCGCGTTTGCCACCCACGATCTGGTGCTGCAGATTGCGTTGCTGACCGTCGGTCTCCTACGCGTCATCGGTCAGGCCACCCTGGCCCGCCGCGACGTTCCGCTACGCCCAGCGGCCCAGCAATCGTATGTTCTTGATCAACGGCTCCGCGCCGCCGACGGCGGCGTACTTCACCATGCCAATGAACAGTGATGAGGACCATCGGGAGGAGGTGCCGGGACGGCGAACAGACTCCTGCGGTCAGCACGCTAAAAATTGAGACTGGCCAGGAAGCCATATGAACCTCCGCCGGTTAAAAAACAACATCTGTCAAGGATTCAGGAAATCGTCTCAAACGTATCCCGCCCCTTTTGATTCGTAAGCATCCCTACTCGACCGATTACCGAGCGAGCGCTGAGGGGTGGTGACCTTTGGTCACCCAGTAACTTTTCTGGACCATCCGGCGGAACTCCCTTGTCGATCGTCCGACATTACGTTGAGACCAACAGGAAACCCCCGAATTGACCCCTGAGGGGTGAGCGGCTGATATCGCCGCCCTGAACGGCGGAGTTTAACGGTACAGTCTGATAAATGGTGGTTATCTCTCAATTTTTTCGATTCCCATTCAATCCGAACCACTGACACAGTTTTTCTCAAGAACACTCGAATGTTCAACAACCCTTCAGGCAAGGTTTAGCTGAGATTCAGCCATTGCACAGCCTCGGCACAGGTTAGTCGTTTATGCTAGCTCACGATAACATGATCAGAAAGCGGGATGTTGAGCGATGCAGACGCTAGATTGGGCACAGCTGGATAACAATAGAATGAACCGACAATTGTGGGTGTGGTTGATTTTGGCTGCAGCGGCATGGCTGATGGAGTCGTACGATATAGGGCTTATCGGTGTAGTTTTGGTCCCATTGCACCAAGTATGGCATCTCACGGCGCCGACTACGGGACTCGTGGTCGCTTCCGGTACACTTGGCGTTGCGTTGGGCGTAGCGCCTGCAGGGCGATTAGCGGATCGCTGGGGACGAAAAAAAGTGATGCTGTTTGCCCTAGTGGAGTATTCATTGGTCACCTTAGCTACGGCGTGGTCTCCCAACTGGCACTGGTTTGTGGCGTTGCGATTTGTTGCCGGGTTAGGTTTGGGCGCAATGTTTCCGCTACCCTACACGCTGTTGACAGAACTTACTCCGAAACATGCTCGCGGACGGGTGGCGGGGATTTTAGACGGGTTTTTGTCGGTGGGTTACTTTTTGGCACCATTAGCCGCTTCCTTAACAATTGCCTTGTGGGGTTCAGCTTTTGGATGGCGTCCGCTCTTTTGGGCGGGAGGTTTAGGGCTGTTGCTAGCATGGCTTTTGGCGCACCATCTTCCCGAGTCTCCTAGATGGCTGGCATTACACGGGAAAGGCGGGGATGCGCAAGAAATTTTGCAACGCGCTACTGGTATAGTCCCCATTACCGAGGTCAGCATCGGGACCATTGGTGATCCTCCACCGCGAAAGCATGTACTTAGCCGTGGGATGACTCATCGCACCATCATGCTATGGATTAGCTTTCCCGCCATCTTGCTTATTTTTTACGCGATCATGACTTTTATGCCCACGATTTTGCATCAAGAAGGAGTGCCCACTGAGTGGGTAGATAGGATTGCGGCTCTGATTATGGCGGCGTCAATTCCCGGCAAGTGGTTGGAATCCTGGCTGGTGGAAAAATGGGGTCGAAAACCAGTGATCGTAGGGTTTTCACTCCTTGCCGCCATCGCCGCACTAGCTTTTCCGTTGGCCCACAGTTTGTCTGGGTGGATTATCATCGGGCTGGCTTTTGCCTTCTTTGGAATTGCCGTGGACCCGGCGATGAAGGTGTTCGCCGCAGAACAATATCCCACACCTATTCGTGCCACCGGGGTTGGCATCGCCGAGGGTTGGGCGCGATTTTTAGGAGGTGCCTTGGCCCCCTATTTAATGGCCCTATGGTTGGAAAACGGCGGCATTGCGGTCAGTTTTGACTTTGTGGCGGCGGTGGCATTGCTGGGGGCGTTAGCAGTGGCATGGCTAGGTCAAGAAACTAAGGGCCAAGTTCTGGAATCTGTGGAATATCGTCCTGTGCCATCGGTGGCGCGGCCTATTCAGTAAGCGATTGCGTGACCCTATTAAAGGAAGAGGTGACACCAATGCTACTTGATCTGTTAGAAGAAAGAGCCAATGTGCTTCGCGACCATCATTTCCTTATTGATCCGGAACAACCGAAATGCGGTGTTTCGTACCTTGAGTTTCGGGAGGATGTGGTTCGGTGCGCCAAAAAATTCCAGCAAAGCGGCGTTCGGGAAGGAGAACGAGTTGGCCTTCCCGTGCGGTCTGCGACAGAATTTATCCCCGCTTGGTTTGCCTTGTTGAGTCTAAAAGCAGTGCCCGTACCCATTTCTGGTGATGCTCCCGTGTCTGAGGCGGCGTCGGCGTTTACTCAGGTTGGTGCCCGATGGTACTTGGATCAGGAACAGGATCCATGGCAACTAAAACCGTGGACGACTGTAGCAATGACACCCGGGTCTCGGGAACAACGGTATCCCGGAGGCGGTGTGGTATTGTGGACCTCGGGCACAAGCGGAGAGCCGAAACCAGTGTCTATTACAACGTCGGCCTTATTGCACACTGCAGAACAGGTATCCCAAGTACATCGTTTGGGGAGTCAAGATGTAGGATATTCTCCCCTGCCACTCTTTCATATTAACGGGGAAGTGGTAGCGGTACTGGCCAGTTTCTTGGCTGGAAGCACGGTCGTGATTCCTCGGCGGTTTCGACGTTCCTTATTTTGGCAACATGTTCAGCGATACCAGACCACATGGATCAACGCGGTGCCGTCGATTCTGGCGATGGTCGTACAAGATGACGAAGAGCCGCGGAACCTAAGGAAGATCCGCTTATTAAGGTCGGCTTCAATGGCATTGCCTGGTGTAGTTCGGGAACGCTGGCTACAGCGGTGGGGATTGGAGATTACAGAAACCTACGGTTTGTCGGAGGCAGCTAGTCAGGTGACGGCCAACGGTTTACATGAAAGTCGTTTGGGGTCTGTGGGAAAACCACGCGGCATTCAATTGCGGGTTTGTGACGGCAATGGCACCGTTTTGCCTCCTGATCAAATGGGGATCATTGAAATCAAGGGCCCATCGGTGATTAATCCTCATTGGGGCGCTAATAAATGGGCACAGGACAAAACCCGTGACGGTTGGTACAACACGGGTGATGTGGGTATAGTAGATCAGGATGGATTTGTGTTTCTTAAGGGACGAAACCGAGAAGTAATCAACCGTGGGGGCGAAAAAATTTTTCCCAGGGAAATTGAGGAAGCGATTACACGGATACCGGGAATCGTGGAATGCGCTGTGGTGGGATCACCCCATCCGATATTGGGTGAAGAAGTGGTTGCTTGTGTGGTAATGGAGACGGACGAACCTGCTACAGTGGTCGCCAATCGCGTTCGAAAGCATGCAGCGGACATGTTGGCTAGGCATAAAGTGCCGACCCAAGTGATAACAGTCTCAACATTGCCCACCGGCTCCACAGGGAAAATTTCGCGGCGTATGCTCCAGCAACAGATTGCTCAAAGTGAGGTGCAGTCGTGAGCGGTGTGGTGAAAAAACCGCATGTGAAGTCGATGGATTTGGTACGGGCTGTTACTATTGTTTCGGTGGTCGCGGTCCATTCCACATGGTACACAGCAGGCGGTAGCAGTTCATTTACAGCTGGTCTAGTGTTAAACTGGCTGCACTTCACTCGTGAGGCATTTATGGCTCTGACTGGATTCGTGCTCACATACTCCGTGATTGATAGACCGCCGAAATGGGCACGCTTTTGGAGTAAGCGATACCGTCTGGTGTTGTTCCCTTACTTGATTTGGAGTGCCTTATATGTCGCTCTTAAGGTTCCGCTGTGGCCGCTGTCGGGATACGTGTTGGCATGGCTGGAATCATTGCCTACGGGATCGGCCTGGTTTCATTTGTACTATTTATTGATTACTATGCAATTTTATCTGGCATTTCCATTGTTTTTAGGGTTAATGCGTTGGGCCCGACGATTCCCCTGGCGTGTGCTGGGATCGGCTTTGATATTTGAAGTATTGCTGATGGCCTATGATCAATATGGGTTGCACGGCACAGGGCTAGGTATCAATCGCTACACGGGAGTGGAAGTGTGGACCTACGCCTGGTATTTTGTGTTAGGTGGGGTGGTCGCTGTGCATTGGCCCCAGGTTTCGGGTTGGCTATTGCGGCATACCCGACAGTTAGGGGCTGGCTTGCTGGGAGCCGGGTTGATTTCCGCTCTGACATACGTGATTCAGGAGCACGTGACTGGCAGTGTGGATTTTGCGGACGCGGTACTACAACCCAGCACCATTATATTTGCGTCCACGCTATTCTTTAATTTAGTTGGTTGGGGTCTTGTGATGGAACAGAGTGCGCGTCAGTTGCTGTCGCAATCCAGCTTAATTCAGCGGATATCAGACCGATCATTTGGAATCTATCTCTTGCACCCAATGATTTTAGCGGGACTGATGTACGGGTGGGGCTTGTTGCATAGCGCGATGAATCCCTGGTTATTAGATGTTTTGACCGTGACATTGGTGGTGACTATCACCTATCAAACTATTGGGTTGATCGGGAGAACTCGTTTAAGTCCATGGATCATTGGACGCGCCGCCTACCTTGTCCGGCAAGAGGTGGGGCTAGGAAAGATTGCGTCTCTGGAAAGCGTACAATAAGTGGTTCTACGGTTGTTCTCGGAGAAATTTTGACAACTGTTGCCACACCAGACGAGGTTTTTCGATTTGCGGATAGTGACCGCTACCGGGGATGAGAACGCGTTGGTAATGAGGAATGGTGGAGAGGGGGTCCGTGTTTTCGTGCAGCATCGGATCTTCGGTTCCCCGGATCACTAATACTGGCGCTTTGATGCGCGAAAGTCCTGCCGTGATGTCAGTGTCTAGAATCGTGTGCAGGGTCGCTTCGATGGCATGGGGCACTGCGTGGGCCACGGCGTCTTCTTGTGCCAGACGGATAGCCAAACTTGGCGCCTGGGCAAATGCCTGACGCCAGATGCGCAAGAGGAGACGGCTTAAACGCCTAGGGTCGGTGCGCTGCACGAGTGATAACAAGTGGGAAAATTGTTGCCGGGTTTTAGGATCGACCATCCTTGAGGCTGCCCCGGGAATGGTGGCAAATACCACTACACGGTTTACCAGATGAGGCAAGCGCGACGAAAAATATAAGGCGCCGGTCCCGCCAAAGGAGTGCCCGATCAAGGTGACTTTTTTAACCTGCAAATGGCGAAGCAATCGAACACTATCTCGCATGTAGTCATCAATATGGTACCCCTTAAGGGGAGTTCCCGAGCGGGCAAATCCTCGGACATCAGGCATCAGCAATCGGTAACGCGACAGGTCAAAGTAAGGCAAGATGGTGTTCCAACTTTCCGATGACATGGCCCAACCATGGAGGAATAACAGCACCTGAGGGCCATGCCCTAAGTCTCGCAAATAAATCGGCACATTCTTCAGTTGGACTATCATAGCGACCACCTCTGAATCGTGAAGGGGGTCCGCACGTGCGTCCGGAGAAGGCCATTGGCCCCGCATTCTTGTAACGGACAATCATCCTCTTGATCACCAATAGCGCCATTTTGCATCGTAAGCCCATCAGCGCCTGCAAGGGACGGCAAGTCTCGGAATGGGGGGGCCGCTTGCTGGAGGCAGAATGTGGCCGCGGCGATCGTAGAGACCCATTTGTACACATGGCGGTATCCGCCGGTGATCTGCTGGAACAAGGTCACCTGGGCCGAGGTCAGATACAACTGAACTTTTGAGGTCAGGGCTAATTCCATGGTACAACCTCCTGTCATTCCCTAAGAACAAGTATAACGTAATGGTGAAGATGTAACCCCGATACAAGGTTTTTCTTGTAGCGGATATTCCGGGTCGACTGCCGAAGATATGCGATGCAATGCAATTTGATGAGCCAAGATGGCAGCAAGGTACAGTCTGATTAATCTTAGTGAAGAGTAAATGCGGTGTGATCGCGCCAAACCATTTCGGGTGACGAAAGGTAGGCTCTCTTGGGTAGTACATTGTTCCGCAACGTGATCTTCATAGACGGCAGAGGTCCCACCGACGTTGATGGGCAAGGTGGGTGCCCAGAGTTATCGATTGTCAGGTGCTATTTTATTCCGAATGGGATTAGAGTCGTCTCTTTAATGACACCGTCATCGCGGCGGATCATTTAGGCGGTAAAAAATGCTGCGTGCACCCTTATGCGGGGATCAACTTAGCGCACGATGCTGGCGGTGCCGTTATCGGCTTCAAGCGAGCACAACTTGCCGGATTGACCACGGATGAAGATCGTAGTTAAAATTTTGTCTATCGCCGATGGACACGGGAATGAGTTTTATCCTGCTCTGGGTTTGGTCACGCCACTCATGGCGATGAGTGCGGTATGCGAGGGCCCCGACGACGCGCGAAAAACCAATGCGCCAAGTTTTACGGGCGGGTGCCGTGATAAAGGCGGCAACCACCGACGATTCATGGCACAGTCGGTTTTCCCCCGGGGTTATGCTTGGCCCCTTTGTGCTGCCACCAAGCGTTTTACCGTATCCAACGTGGGTTCCCCCGACACCCCGGCACGGTGCCAGAAGTACGGCTTCCGATAGATTTTCGCCAAATGATCGAAAAATCGGTTGCGCATGCGGCGCGTCGGGTCCAATGTACTATCGCAACGCATTCACCCGTTTTGCTCGCGTATCTTGAGTGCACGATCTTTGACTTTGATCATTATCCATTCAAGGCGATGGCTTACGAAGATACGTTAGCCTATCGAATTACTCGCCCGTTCTTGGACTATCGGCCGCGCATGTTGGCGGGGATCTTACGCGATGATGACTAGGAATAGCCGCTATGCGAGTTGCTCGCTTTGGTTTGTGATAGATGCCTTTTGGATCATTTCGCTATAACGACCGTGTAATCCCATCAACTGGTCGTGGTTGCCACGCTCCACGATTTGGCCATCATGCATCACGTAGATGCAGTCAGCGTAGCGAATTGTGGACAATCGGTGGGCAATCACAATGGTGGTACGGTTGGCGGCAATCTTTACTAGCCCCGCCTGTACCGCCATTTCTGTTACCGCATCAATGTTGGCGGTGGCCTCATCTAAGACTAAGATCTTCGGATTTAACACTACGGTACGGGCGAAAGCCAGGAGTTGGCGCTGACCGGCCGATAAATTAGATCCCCTTGGGGTTAGCCAAGTGTTGTAGCCGTTAGGCAAATTGCGGATGAAGGTATCTGCTCCCGTAGCGACCGCGGCGCCTTCAATTTGCTCCATCGTAACATCGTTGCGAAACAAACGGATATTGTCGGCAATGGTACCAGAATACAAGTGGACTTCTTGTTGTACCACCGCGATTAATCGGTGGAGGTCGGATTGCCTCATTTCTCTAATGTCAACACCGTCCACCTGGATCCTTCCTTCGACGACATCATAAAATCGCCCTAGCAAGCTAATCAGTGTACTTTTACCAGCCCCGGTTTCCCCCGCGATGCCGATAAATTGCCCTGGCTTAACGGAAAAACTAATATTCTGCAGCACGGGTTGAGCCGGATCATAGTGAAATATTACATGTTCGAAAGCTATCGCGCCAGGGCCGATAGGATCGGGATCGATGGGATATTGAGGGTCTGAGAGCGCCGGTGGCGTGGCCAGCACATTGTTGACGCGCTCAGCAGAAATCATGGACGATTGCAAGGTGTTCCAGTTTTGGGTCAGAGAATTTATTGGAGAGAAAAATTGTTGGATATAGGAGATGAAGGCATAAAGCACACCAAGTTGAATAGCGTGGTGCATTACTGCAAGGCCACCAAGCCATGCCACAAAGGCTACCGCCAGGTTCCCCAAGAGATCGAAACTTCTGTTAAACAAGATATCCCACTTGTATTCGGTTATGCTGGCATCTTGATACGGATAATTTAAGTTATTAAAGGCATGGAGTTGTTTTTGTTCTTGATGAAACACTTGCACAACCCGCATTCCGGTAAGGTTTTCGGCAACAAAACCAATCAGTCGGGACAGCCGGGAACGTGTCGTATTGTAACTTTGCCTTAAGTGTGGACGAAAAACTACTGAAATGACAACAATTATGGGTACTACAATAGTCGCCATAAGCCCGAGTTTCCAGTTAAGGATTAACATAGCGCCCATAACCAGTACGATAGTAAGTCCGTCACGAATCACACTTAACAAAAATTGGGTAAAAAATTGACTAATTCGGGTGGTGTCACTAGATACATTGGTCAACAAACGGCCGGTATCATGCGTCTCAAAATATTTCATCGACAAGGACTCAATATGGGTAAACAATTCTATGCGAATTTCCCGGACGATTTTTTGCCCTGCAAATGCCACCAGTCGGGTTTGAAATAGGTTGGCTACCAGACCTATTAAAGTAATCATCAAATATGCGATGCCAATCTCGGCAATGGGTCCCAAATGTGCTTGGTGAACTAAAAGGTAACGGTCAATGGCCACTTTTACCAAATACGGCTGAATTACTTGCGTTAAGTTGTAGATCACTACTAGGCCGATGATTCCGACGAACAGGATTCGGTATGGTTTCGCGTAAATCATCAGCTCTCGAAGTGGGTTGCCGGAGGTCTTAGCCAAGATGAGCACCTCCTTGGGTTTGAATGTGATATAGATGAGAATACAAACCACCGAGACGGGAAAGTAGGTCTTTGGGGGTGCCATATTCAGCCATCATTCCGTCTTCAAGGACCAAGATATGGTCCACATCTCGCAGTGATGATAACCTATGGCTGATAATAATGGTGGTGGTCTGGTTTTTTTGCCGCAGTTCTTGTAAGGCTGCTAAAATCGATGATTCGGTACCACTGTCGACTGCGCTTAGGCTGTCGTCCAAGATCAAAATTTTCGCATCAATCTTCACTAAAGCTCGGGCGATGGCGACTCTCTGGCGTTGACCTCCGGATAAATTGATGCCGCGTTCGCCAACTATGGTGGCAAATCCGCGGGGCATGTTTTGGATGGTAGTGAGGATTCTTGCTTTATGGGCTGCTTCGGTGACCAACGCGGGATTGCTGTCGGTAAGAGGGAAACCGATATTGTCGCCAACGGGAAAAGAAAATAAAAACCCCTCTTGAGGCACATAGGCCACATGATCCCGCAGATCCGCACGACTTAAGTCACGAATGTCAACTCCTCCGATGAATATTGCACCCGGATCGGGATCTAACTCGCGCAAAAGCAAGCTGCACAATGTGGTCTTTCCTGCTCCCGTGTGACCCACTATGCCAAGGGTGGAGCCAGCGGGAATCTTGAGAGTGATATGCTGTAAGGCCGGTTTTGTGGAGTGTGGGTATTTAAAGGTCAAATCTTGAATGGTCACTGATGGAAAAGATGGCATGGATTGAGGCGATGCGGGGTCGGTGATTTGCGGCTTGGCTTTCAGTAAGGTTTCGATTCTCGACAACGATGCTGAAGAATTTTGAAAAATGTTAATAACGTTCCCAAATTGCATTAAAGGGCGTACTAGCATGCTGAGATACACGGTAAACGCAACGAACGCCCCCAGGGAAATTTTGTGTGTCAGGGTTAATTCTCCGCCAAAGACTAGGGCAATGGCAAAACTGATCCCGGTTAACAACGGAATGAGAGCCTGAAACGTGGTGTTGAGACGCACCAGATCCATAGACCGATCATATATCAGATCTGTCTTACGGGTGAATCGTTGGGTTTCGATGGGTTCATTGGCGGTGGATTTTATCAGCCGGATACTCTGCAAACTTTCTTCTGCCAGATCGGACATCTCGGAAAGGGCCTCCTGCACTAGTCGTGATTGGCGCCGTATCTTTGGCCCAATGCGAACAACTACCACGGGAATCAACAATAGGGGAATTAAGCTCGCGGCTGTTAATATCCAGTTAATTTTGGTTACCGTCATTGCTAAGGTGGCGAGAAACAAAAATGCCGCTTGTAGTATTTGGCTAATGCCTCCCGCCATCGCTTGTCGTACTGTGGGAACGTCGTTCAAGACGTGGGACAGCAAATCTCCTACCGTATGTTTTTGGAAATATTGGACTTCCAATAACTCCCAATGTGAGAACAGGCGCTGACGGAGGTGGGCTTCGAAAATGCGAGCCAGCTTTCCCACGGTAAATTGTCCCAATCCAAACAGCAAGACATAGCCGATCGATACAACCGCTAATTCACCTGCATAATGCTGAATTAACCGAACCGTGATTCCTAAACGAAATTGATTGATCAAATTGCCGATGATATTGGGAATTTGAACCTGAATGATTTTCGATATTCCCACCGCTACGACAGCCATAACATAATCCCAGCGATATTTCTTGAAAAAATCTGTCACTAATGGTTGTTTCCACACGGCGAAGCACCTCGTTTTCCCACTCCAGGCAAAAACCCCAATCTCGTTACGGTGTGGCCATAAACTTTATTATACCTGGATTTAAAGTGCGATTCTTGCACGACCGAATTTTTTGGTGATATCACGTGTAAGGGCCGTGGGTCTCCACGTTATGGAGGTTCACGGCCCCAGTCGGGGGTGACGTTAATCGCCTGTATGTGGTTCCGAGATTGACACATCAGAATGCCAGTTAACCCATTCGATGGCGTCTGAAATCTTGTCCGCCCAGGCCAAAAGGAAGTGGGCATGCTGCCGTGCACTGGTAATGGAGACCTGTCTAACGGGTGGTTTTTCGGGTGCCCCCATCCAATGCCGACCAGTTGGCGCGACTCCCTCTTTGGCAATGCTCTCCCATTGGTTAGCTAGCTGTCTTAAAGCTTCCGCCTTTAATCGTGCTTGGTACAATGACAGTTCTTCACCGTCAACCGTCACTTTAGTCGCAATATTAGCGGCCATTAGGTTTTGTTTTTGTTGCAATAATACACTTAGATCATTAAGCAACGCCTGATTGCGTTCTTGGTCATCAAATCGAGGTGCTTCCACACCGTCGGGGACAACCGCATCGCGGTGCAACTCTTCGATTAATTGAGTGCGATACTTTTCTTGGCGTGCAATGATGCGTCGCAAGTGACCAATAGTCATAGCTCACGCTCCTCGGGAAAGGATCCGGGAAAATGCCGGAATATGTGACGGGAAAGGGGAAAGGGCAACAGATGAAAAAGTCTTTTCGGCCCTTACGGGAAATGGCCGATCAGTAACAATTGGGAGTTAAGCCCTGGTTTGCATCGAATAAATACAACAACTCGATGACGTGTTTTGCCTCCACGCAGAGGATTCCGAGTCATTTTCCTGGATATATTTAGGATATCGTAAAGTCATAAGAGAATCAAGGCCTTGAGTTAGTAGCCACAGTACCGCGGGTCACTCGGTACGAAGTGCCTCAGCCGGCATCAGGCGAGCGGCTCGAAAGGCCGGAATTACTCCAAACACAATGCCGACCAAAAGCGAGAAGCCTACTGCCAGTGCCACGGCATCGAGGGTAAGACCCGCTGAAAATCCCGCCAGTTGCCCAATCATATGACTTGCCAATGCAGAAAGGAGGACTCCAATAGCGCCTCCTAGTAAGGACAAAAGAACTGATTCGGCCAAAAACTGGACCAGGATATCGCTGTCTCGTGCTCCTAGGGCCTTGCGAATTCCTATTTCGCGAAAACGTTCCGTGACTGTCACCAGCATTATGTTCATAATCCCAATTCCTCCAACCAGCAACGAAATTGCTGCTAGACCGCTTAGAAATGTCGTGATGGTAGACAAGGTGTTGTTGATGGTTTTTAAGATCTGGGTGTCTTTAGTGACAGTAAAATTCCCCGATGGGTGCCGTCGTTTCATCACCCGTGTGATGACGCTGCCTGCCCCGTTGACCTGGGTATTGCCGGAAGCAGCCACCAGTATCTCGGAAATGTTGTGAAGATCGGATATTTTTAAGCCCGTTGAAACATAAACAAAAATGGTGTTATTGGCGGCTTTGCTTAATAAGCCGGAGGCCGAATTTAGCACCCCGGTCACCGGCAATGGAGATTGCCCCACATAAATGGTGCGACCAATCGGGTCTTTCACTCGCGGGAACAAAGTATGCATGGCAGATGAGCCCAAAACGGCTCCACTGTGAGTAAAGCGGCCAGCGGCAAACGAGAGTTGTTCGGCCCTAAAATACGAGGCGGTGGTGCCGGTCGCCGCTAAACCAGAGGAGCTGCCTGAAGTTGGGGATACGGTAACCGGCAAGACGGCGACTGGCGCCACCTGGGAGATGTCGCGCGAGTGTGCCAGACTAATGGCAGTTGCATCACCGACCGTTAGCGTGCTGGGAACATTAATGAAATTGTTGTTGGGGCCTCCGCCAAATCGGGGTTTATGACTACTGGCATGAGGCAACGCGGGAGCCACCGTTATCAATGTTGCGCCGAACGAACCAAATTGCCCGCTTACGTAGGAACGGACACCGCTTCCCAAGGAAGTCAGAGTGACCACTGCGAAGACACCAATAACGATACCTAAGGACGTCAATGCGCTGCGGAGGCGATGGGCCCAAATGGAGTCCAAAGCAATAGAGAATGCATTCATTTGACCACCTCCAAGGGATGATCGGCGACGATTCTTTCTGCCTCATTGACTATGTTGTCGGAGATAACGTGACCGTCTTCAAGTTCCACAATCCGTCTTGCGTGCCGGCCTACCAATGGGTCGTGGGTCACTACAACGATGGTCAAACCCATGTCGTCGTTGAGGTGTTGAAACAGCGATAAAACCTCGCGACCGGAAGCTCGGTCTAGAGCTCCGGTGGGCTCGTCCGCCAGTAGCAAATCTGGTCCCGGAGCCACCGCGCGGGCTATGGCTACTCGTTGCGCCTGACCACCTGACAATTGGTTGGGACGTCGGTTTGCCAATTCAGCGAGACCAACTCGGGAGAGACTATCTGCTGCCCTATGTTTTCGTTCACTGGCTGGAAACCTTGCATAGACCATGGGCAATTCCACGTTGCGGATGGCATTGAGACGAGGCAGCAAATAGATTCCTTGAAATACAAAGCCTAAGCGGCGGCCTCGCAATTCCGCCTGCTCTGCTGTCGTGAGTCGGCTAACATCGGTACCGTCAAGATAGTAGCTTCCGGAAGTTGGGCGGTCCAACAACCCTAAAATTTGCATTAGGGTCGATTTGCCGCTACCGGAAGGTCCCATCAATGCGACCAGTTCTCCACGCCTAATGGTCAAATCAACGCCCGCTAATCCATCCATTGCCGCTTCTCCCCGCCCATAACGACGGCGTAATTGGTGTGTTTCAATAATCGGGTGATTTACATCTTGAATCATAATCCGGCGTCCTCCTTTAGCAAATCGGGAGTAGTTGCAAGAACTGATGCGATATGCTCGGCTATGGAAACCAATTGAGCTCGCTCTTCCGCGGTCAGTTGTGCCAAAATACGTTCCACATAGTGATGATGGGTCATTTGAATTTGATCAACGATGCTTTGGCCAGTTGCGGTAATGGCAACAAGATGACGCCGTCGATCCGTGGGATCGAAATCGCGGGTGATCCAGCCCTGTGATTCCAACGCCCCAACAAATTGACTTACCGTCGTTTGGCTAACATCGAGTATCTGGGCGAGTTGAGACATGGTTATTGGTCCCTGTCGGGCAATGGTTATGAGCAAAAATCTTTGCAGTCGGGTGAGCCGTCTTTCTGGTTTCCGTGGCCGTCGTTCCATCATCACTCGAAACAAGTTCTGTATGGAAACCAGCCGATCGGTGGCTTCTTTGGCACTTAATGAATCCATGGTATTCACCAATCCTTTGTATATACAAAATATTTCTTTATACGTACTATGTCAAGTAACCGAGATTACGCAATCTAAAGAGAAACTTTAGATGTGGACAGCGAAAACCTAGCGGCCCTAGCCAGAATGTGCTTGGTTTAGGGCTGATGTTGGGAGAAAGATTCGAGCTCATCTCAGAATGCCTGGCACCCATGTGGTACGGCCCATGACGCGGGTTGAGGACGCAATTGCCGGGCCTGCCCTATTGCTGACGGCCGGCGTTCACAGTGGTGAACATGCTCCTATTGAAACCGCGATTAGGTTTGCTAGCGCAGTACAGCCTGAACGGATTAACGGCAGGGCGTTGATTGTTCATCTGACAAATCCGCCATTTTTTGCCGAATCACAGTTGTGGTTCCCCAAGGCGGAAAAAATTTGAACCGCACATGTTTCCCGGTGTTGCCGACGGCACTGTAGCGGAGCGGAGTGGCTGCTAGGAGATATCCATGAGCTGGAGTTCCGTTTATCATTTATTCGGACCAGGCTGGTCCTGCAGTGGTTTTGCGAACTGAGATCTCTGCGGTTGGAGGCAGGATCTGTGCCGCGGGCGCTCGGCGGGGCATACCTTCGATTGTTGTAGATGCTGACCGATTGGGACAGGCATAAGAGAGTGCTCTAACATAACACCTGCACGGCTTAAAAATATCTTGCGTTATGGAGAAATGGTTACCGAGGGATTAGACAGGGATCCTCATGGTCCAATCTTGGGCCAGTTTGCATGGACTAATTCTCATCCATTGTCCTCTTTTATCGAAGCGACCAAGTTGGGGGTGAGGTGTACGCTGGATTGGTCGCGGGAGTAGTCCGGGATTCTTTTTGTGATGACGTAGAAAAAATTAGGATGCCTCAAGATGGGGTCGTGATATTTGTGGTATTTCGCTCGCGATTGATACGGGGAAGTCCTTATTTGCGTCGGCTGACCCGTAACCTGGAAATTGATAGACTTATGGGGCATAATGTTGAGAGTAAAAGTCTCTATGAATTGATAACGGCTATCTGGTAAAATCATGCGTCAAGAAGCGAAAGGTGGCCGCTACTATTTGAGGAAGCGGGGAGAACGCAGCGTAGTGCCCTAACTTCGTTCAAATTGTGCAGTAATGGATTGCGTCGGGCACGTCGTACCACCGGGTTGGTGATAACGAGGATATTACCTCCCAGCCCCGGGTGAGTGGTGGGTTAATCGCAGGAAGTAACGGGCGACCACCATAATAAAATGCGTCTAATGGCCCTCGATTTTGGGCCATTAGACCCTATCATTTTGGTTCAAGGCGAGATAGTTTTGGCGTACAAATACTGGGGGGCGTGTGTAGTGATACAAGTAGACCCGACCTTATCCGATGAGGGATTTTTAAGGTTATTCGAAAAAGGTATTAAAGGCCAATGGACACAGGATCAGATCGATTGGGGAGCCGTGGAAGGATTGCGGCAGGATCATCGCGAAGCCCTTGGTCAAGTCATGACACCCGTCTACCTCGGTGAACAGACTGCGATGCTTGGTGTGAGTGCGGTACTCCCTATGATTTTGAATTCTGGTCAGGCTGAATCGGCTATGTACCTATCCAGTATGGGGATGGACGAGGCCCGGCATTTTCAAAATTTGAACCGATTGTATCGTACGTTAGGCGTTGAACCTCTGGCAAGCCGCCGGGTTCCTGAGATGTGGCGCTATCAAGCGCGATTACTTCAAGAACGCGATCCAATCCAGTGGGTTTGGGGGATACTTATCAGCGACTTGTTTGCTAAAACATTCTATGGAGGTTTTGTAAGGAGATTTCCTGATACAGTGGTTGGAAGGCTGTCGCGGAGAACTCTTCAGGATGAGGCACGTCATCAAGCCTTCTCAGATCGCTATCTGACACGGGCATTGCCGACGTTAGATGGGGAAGGTCGGAAAAATCTTTTGGTGTTACGTGACGATCTCTTTCGCGTCATGGAGAAGTTGGGCACACGGCTCCAGGCACCCATGGAAACCTTAGACTGGTCTCCCGAAGATTTTATCAAGGAACTTTGGGATGATACCGAAATTTGGGCTAAACGGTTAGGGATAGTATCGGAAGATTAAGCGCCTGAACTCCTCTTTAATGGACATCATCCTGCTTGGAGGGGTTTTTGTTGCTACTCACATCTTACCAGAATCGGGCGTAAAGCCCCGGCGTTCGCGTCCGTGAGGATCGGGAATCCCCCGGATTTATCCCTAATCATTACCCTTAGCCCCATTTCGCTCCAATTTTGGAAGTACAGGGTATCCTAAAATGACGGCTGCGCAGAGTGACAAGTGACCGAATTTCGTGTGTGTCACCTGGATTTCCGTTTCTATGGCATGACCTTCTGCCGTCGCGCTCAGGGCGCCACGGCAGAATTTGGTGGGCGATTACTTTTTGGGTATTCAGAGACAGACCCCAGACGAGCGTTTGTCACGGTCGGTAGCCTCGGCACAGCGTTTTAATTCCGGGCTCGCCCTCGCTCTTGCGTCCAATAAATCCGCCCAACTTGGCCAGAGTTCGGACGGCGTCGCGCACAGTCAGTCGATATCCTGGAGGGTCGGGGACAATGGTGTCAGGTTAAGGTACGCCTCCCATTAATTGCCAGTCACCTCCAGTAAAAATTCCCCAGCGCGCCGACAGAAAAAGCTCTGATCGAAAAGGCCTGGGGAGGGTCTTGTAGGACAATCCGGTCGCTCACCCCCTGTTGGCGCTAATTCATTTTGGCATGGGTTTAGCTAAAATGGCTGCCATCTCAGTCCCTGTGACCGGCTAAGGCTGCTGGCATGACTGGGAATACCGCGCTATTGTGTCTTCAGGTAAAGTAGGCAGGTCCTCCCGTGAGGAGAAAAGAGGAGCAATGCAGGGGACTCGTCCCCTGCACCCCTACGCTCGCCGCGAG
>JAJZZP010000083.1 GCA_021797515.1 Bacillota bacterium
AACATTTTTGGCCATTTTGCAAGCATTATCCTTGCCGGATACCGTGTATACGGAGCCACCAGTGCCGCCGCAGCGGGAGTAAGAAAAATACCCAAAACGCCTACCTAAGGGTGCGAAATACGTGCTGAAAAGAAGCCAGTGGACAATCCGTCGCACCCATCGAAGCATTCTGAACGTGGCATCCGTTGGTTCCCCGCTCCCGGCGCATGTTGATTCACCACAAATTTAGGGTGCCTCCAAATGGTCGAAATGAAGATGTGCGCAAGATTTCCGGAGAAACTCTCCCACGGCTAACGACATACTGACGACAACAGCAGTAAACATGATATAATAATCAGATATTATCACTACATCATAAACATAAATTAACCATCGGGGAGGGGTGCGAAGATTTATCTAGTCTTCGCTAAAACATGGAACAAGTCGTCATTACGGGCATGGGAATCATTTCTTCGATAGGTTTAACGGTAGCTGAATACTGGTTAGCGCTTGCGGATGGCCGTACTGCGATTGAACCAACTGCAGTGCTCAACTCACATGGGAGTGTTGGATATTGGAGTCAGGTGGGAACCGATTTTAACCCCGCGCGTTGTCTAGACCCCTCTATTCTTCGGACTACTGACTATTTGTCACAGTTCGCTCTCTGCGCAGCCTGCCAGGCGGTGGAAGTTAGTGGACTGGCGTCTCTGCCCAGTATGCGAACGGCAGTGATTTTGGGCTGTACTATGGGGAACGTACCGACTTTGGTGCAAAACCACTCTGAATATGACCAGGGAGGGCCCAGCGCGGCCCCCGCGCGATTGATGTCTCAAGTCATCCCTAACATTCCGGCTGCCCACCTTGCCATGCGGTGGGGATTGCACGGTCCGCTACTAACGATTAGTACGGCATGCGCTTCCTCTCTAGATGCGATCGGACACGCTGCCCGTATGGTAGAACGAGGAGATGTCGACTTTGCCATTGCTGGGGGAGTCGATAGTCTTTTGACGCCTCTGGTTTATCACAGCCTCGTAAATGCACGGGCGGTGTCCCGGGCGACTGATCCTCTTCACGCATCGCGGCCATTTGACCGCAACCGAGACGGATTTGTCATGGGAGAAGGCGCCGGTATTGTAATCCTGGAGCGGGAGGAAACGGCACGTTGTAGACGGGCCCCAATCTTGGCTAGGATTCGCGGGTATGGGTCGGTAGCTGATGCTCACCATGTAACGTCTCCCGAATCTAGTGGGCGGTGGGAAGCATTGGCAATGAGGCTAGCCTTGAAAGAGGCAGGACTTAGCGATGAGAAACCAAACGTTGATGCTCTGATTGCCCATGGCACGGGGACCAAGGTAGGGGATGCCGCTGAAATTCGCGCAATTAACGATGTTTTTGGTCGGTACAATCCATCTCTTTCGGTCACATCGATCAAAGGGCACATAGGCCATAGTATGGCGGCGTCAGGAGTAATGGCCGTTATCGCCGGGGTCGAGGCTATGATAAAAGGACAACTGCCCGCCACCATCGGAACCACGACAGTGGATCCAGAGGCGCAATTTACGGTGGTGCTAAATCATCCAAAATCCATGGACATTCGCCAAATACAGATCAATGCCTTTGGGTTTGGAGGCCAAAATGCAGCGATCGTGATGAGTCGATAACAACAAAGACAAACACGGCCGGATTTTTACTATCGAACTCAAAGTTTTCTGGCGTGAAATTGAATCCGTGAGTGCTCGATCCGCCGTGCGAGGGCCACGAACCGGTCACAAATTGGTTAATCGTGGTGCTAAGGTGCGATTCCAATTTGTTGGCTTGGGTTGAGGTCAGTTCCCGGGCGGAAACGGCGCTTCGTAGCGGAATCTTGGCATCGGACAAAAGGGTAGCTTCCAAGGCGCTGGCGGAGAATCCATTGTTTTGCGCGCTGGTGGGAACGTTCCGTGGTAACCTCCCACGGCGTTGCGCATACGGCAACAAGATCCACGGTTTCAGCAGGCCTAAAAATGGCGACCAATACTCCAAACGCCCACGAACAGTGGCAACTCCATCCCACCTTTGGTGGCATAGGTAACCTGGTGGCTGCTGCGGCCAATGCTTTGAACCTCTCCTCCAGCACCTTCCAGGCTGATTTTAAGGCCGGCGACTCGTTTGCGGTTCGTGGCTGATCCAGTTCGACATTCCAAAAATCTTCAGGTGAAAGAGGTTTTTATCAGTACGATATCGGGCGTCGGAAGCGTTGAAAAGCACTGTCCAGGGTTTTCGGAAATTTGACGGATTAAGATAGGCCTTTCTCTCGAACCTGGCGGAACCTTGGTAATCGTGCCAATCCTTCTATACAAAGATAGTGACCTTTCGAGATAAATTTCATGTGCTTCTGCTCCGGAAGACGGTTCCATTTCCCAGAAAGGTCCATGACCGTCTTGGGACTTTAGGCGGCCTGGGGTAATTAATTTTCATTTTGCAAAGGAATTTGCCGGTTGAATGTGGAATGTTCTCCCAACACCTGATTGGGAGGAATCGATCCATGTACACCGACGACATCGAAGAGCAATTGC
>JAJZZP010000080.1 GCA_021797515.1 Bacillota bacterium
CCGGCAAGGGCAAGTCATCGTGGCGACGACCTTTCCCCGCGACATGGAGAGTACCATGTCGCCAATCTACATCCTCGAGCGTCAAGCGGGCCACTTCGCCGGCTCGCAAACCAAGCCGCGCGAGGAGTAGAAGGACAGCAAAGTCTCGCCAACCAGCCCTGGTAGCCCGATTACAACGGCTCAATAGGGTGACCACTTCGTTATTCGAGGGATTGTGGTGTAGAGGCTGGGTATCGTGCCAACCATAGAATGCGACATCCAACCCCGGACGAATAGAAATCGCAGTAGGCTTCGGAGTGCCACAGTCACATTGTGGAATGATCCTACGCCACGCAATCTTGCTTCCTTTTGAAGAAAGTGGTTCACCTGCGGGCCCGCAATCGCCAGCATGAACGGTGGATCCTCACCCTGAACATCGATCGGGGCCAGGAATTTCGTGGCGACCACACGATACCAGCGAATCGTGCCGGCGGTCAAACCACGCTGGTTAGCCAAATAGTCCTCAAATGCGTCGACCACGCGCTCCTGTGGTGTACGCAGAACCGGGGGACTCCCTGCGGGAATGGCTCCCGCTTTCCGCAGATAGGTGACCAGCACCCCCACCATTCCCCGAGTGGACCGGCCTTTGGCATAGCCGAGACGTCGCCGTTCAGCGACGAAGTCCTGAATGTGGTCTGGCGTTAGCTCCTCTATCGGCCAATGATGGGCCTCTAGCCATCGGCTTAGATGGGCCATCACCCCCTGGTACGCTGTCGCTGACCAGTCAGCATAGTGTTGACGCTTGAACTCTTCCAAGAATCCCGGAACGTGGGATGCCAGTGGGCCATCCACGTGAGTTCCTAATAACTTACCCATTTTTTAAAACCCCTCCTTTACCTCTGAAGCGTGCCGGTACGATCGCACCGGACGCTTAGAGTTATGCCGAGGGGTTTCGGTGACGAATGGCGCTGTTCCTTGTTAAATTGCTCATTATGCTGTGGAACTCGGCATAACCAGCAATGCGGCATAACAGGACGAAGCGTAATTCCTGAATCATGGTCTGGGGAAGGCTTTGCGCCTCGTCAATGACGATCAAGGGCTGTTTGCCCTGATGCTGGTACAGGTCCGTCATCAGGGTGATAAACTGTCGGCGGGCCTGGGGCCGTTGGAAGGGCCCCCCGACGCCAAAGGCGTCGAGGACTTGTGCATAGAAATCAAACGGTGTCAGATGGGATTCCGCGATATAGACGACGGGCGTGCGCGTGGCATCCAATTGTTGGGTCACATACCGCACCGCGCAGGACTTCCCCGATCCGATCTCGCCGGTCACCAACCCAAACGCTCGGGTCTTGACCATAATGTGCAGACGGGCGACCAGCTCGGTGAATTGCGGATGAAGAAAATAGTCCGGGTCCCGCAATTCTTTGGCAAACGGCGGCTGCGTAAACCCCCAAAACGTCATCATCAGGACTCCTCCTCAGGGGCCGGGGCGAGCGGCGGTTTAGCGGGCGGCTGGGCGTAGTGCACGCGGGCTTGTTGCGCGGCATCGGCCTGCTCCTTCCGATCGTGCGCGAGCTGGGCTAGATTCAACCCGGTCGTGGGAGCGCGGGGGGCAAGTCCTGGGTGGGGACCTCACGATGGCGATGATGGCGCAGGACGAGCGGCACCGCATCGGCATACACCTGCCCCTGATAGCTGACATGAATGGCTTCCAACGTATACGGATCATACCGACACCGGATCCGGTGTCCGACGAGGGCTAAGTCCCCTTCATAGCGATTGCCCGCCAGCGCAATGACCCCCGTTTTGTCGACTTTGCGTTCTTCCTGCCAGAGAAAAATCTACTGCAGCGTGGCTAACGGCATGTGGCGGGGGGCGCCCTGTTGTGCTTCGGAATGTTCCCACGCCGCTTGCGGCGTGGGGCCGAGCGAACGATGCAGCACGGTGTGATAACTTTGTTGCACCCAGGCTTCCCAATAGCCGTTGAGGTCGTCGAGCGTGGTGCAGCGCCCCTGATCAATTAACGCTTGCAATTCAAACGTGAGTTGTTGATCGACCCGGCGGAAAAACCGTTCAATTTTGCCTTTGTTATGGAAAGCTTTGCATAATAAATAGAGAATTATCCGCAGTCGGATACACGCACCCCAGTGCTCAGAGATCCGGAAGGTCCGACTACGGATAATTCTTTTGGACGAAACCGCGGGTCACCCCGCCTTTCTATCTAATCTTTACCCATAAGTTTTTGGTGGCTTCAGCGCCAATTTTTTCCAGGGTTATCACGCGTGGACTGGTGTTCTCATCGGCAAAAAAATTTTGAGCACAGTGTCCCAAAGCAAAGGTATTTGCGATTCCGTGTCGAATCTCTGAGATAGGGTAGTAGCGGTGAATCAATCCAGACAATCGATCGATCCGTGGGTGTTCCGCGAATGGGGTCTCGCCTCATTGGGGGACGCGCGGTTGACCGCGCGGGCATTACGCCTCGCGAGTGATTGGGCCGCCCACCCGGATCTCTCGCTGGCGAGTGTATATGAGGGTGATTGGGC
>JAJZZP010000167.1 GCA_021797515.1 Bacillota bacterium
CCCAAGCTTCTCATAGAGCTTGATCGTAACCGGAGAGATGGCGGAAACGTTATTCATCGACTCATGATATGTGTTGACCTGTTTTTGAAAATCCAGAGCGTTAGCCTCGATTAGCCCGTTTTTCACGGAAATGCGCTTCGCTGTCATGCCGGGTCCTGGAACACTTGATACCATATTCCACTGCTTAAATCGTGCGACCCGTTCATTATTCTGGAAAACCTCGCCGTAGTGACCGAATACCATATTTGTGTCTTCCCTTCCACGAGCTTGCCATTGCCCGTGTCTCTTCGTAGCTCGTCTGCCCAGAGATTTCGACCAGCTCCCATAAAATTCCTACCAAACATTCTATTTTTTCCTTAATATTTTTGTAACTACTCAGGTAGGTTTTTCCGCCCAGGCCAAAACGGGGGCGAGGTCGTGACCCCCAAGTGCCGATGATAGGATCGCCAGAGAGATCTTTACGGAGGTAAAGGGGGAAGATACGGATCCCCCTCCAAGGCCCGCTGCACATAGTCGAGGACGGGGAGCCCTGGTTTCTTCAAGGTCGCAATATCACGACGACTCAAGTAAAACATTGGCGCACCATGCCGGGTCCGAAACGTCATTCGGCTCATGCATCCGGTCAGACAACTGGCCGGATTGCTCCCACAAAACCGCGATCACGCCATAAGATCCGCAGTAATTTTCCCACCCAGCCGGGAGCATGCGCACACACGGCACGAAGACCGCCGGACAGTCCCGATTCGAACAAGTTGTCCATGCTCTCCCCTCTCCCGTCATGCTGGATGAGTTCATGGTAAACCTCGAAGAGTCCACTTGTCCCACACAACTTTTTGAGGATACTGAGTAGTTACTAAATATTTTTCTAATTCGAGTTGCAATACGAAAAAATGAGACGATGCTTAGCTTTTAAGGTGATTGTACCCCTTTGTTGGAAACTTCCGCTAGTAAAAAATTAGACACGGATTGGAAATTATGCCTTGACAGTAAGCAATAATGTTAATTATAATTCCGGTAAATCGATTCACTATTGTGTGACAAATCGATCAACAAAGATTGGCGTGAGGATACAATGTCTTCTGATAAGTCGTTGACCCCAACAATTAAAGATGTGGCCAAACTGGCAAAGGTGTCTCCAGCCACGGTGTCAGGGGTTCTCAGCGGGAACAAACGCGTGAGTGATATTTCCCGACAGAGTGTTGAATGGGCTATTCAGCAACTGGGTTATCGTCCCAACAGTGTTGCGCAATCGCTGCGGACGCGCCGAAGTCAAACTATCGGCCTTATCATCCCCGATATTACCAACCCTTTTTATGCTGACATTGCGCAGGGCGTAGTGGAACAGGCGCACGAATTAGGGTATGGCGTGTTTCTTGTTACGGCCGGAGAAACACCGGAAGAACTGATGGAGACGGCAGAGCGTATGGCTGATCGCCATGTGGATGGCCTGATTTTGACTAGTGTCGGCATTGATGATTCATTGCCTCCGTGGCGCCTTCATAATTTGCCGTACGTTTTGGTCAATCGACGCACCAATATGGTCAATACAGACTATGTCGGTGTGGATAATCGTGCAGGCGCCATAGAGGCGGTGGATTATCTTGGTCTGTTAGGTCACCGCAAGATTGCGTTTCTTGGTGGCGTGGAGAATTCCAGCGCTAGTCGTGATCGTTTGGAAGGCTTTATTGCCTCCATGCAGGAACATCACTATGACATTCCTGCGCACTTCATTCGCTTTGCGCATTTAAACTATCAAGAAGCCTATTTGCATAGCCAAGAATTGATGCGGAGTCCACTGGCGCCGACAGCGATTTTTGCCGGAGATGACATGATGGCCTTGGGAGCTTTGCAAGGACTGGCTGAGATTGGTGTGCGAGTGCCAGAAGAGGTGTCTGTTGTAGGATTCGACGGCATTTGGATCACGGATCTCACCGGTATTCAGCTGACTACCGTCGTCCAACCACGCTATGAATTAGGCAGTACCGCCTTGAAATTGCTCCATGACCGTATCAATGGCTTTGATAGCGATAAGAGGATCAAGATACTAGACCATCATTTAGCGAAACGCGAGACGACGGGGCCAGTCCGATATAACGATTAATGTTTTTGTGGAGGGAATGCTGGTGCATATGGTGAAGTTTGTCGAACCAATGGAGATCGCCCATGCCATTAATGATGGCGATACCATTTTAACCGTCGGTATGACACTGGTCGGAGCGGCGGAAGCGATCTTAAGTGCGATCGAGGCGCGTTTCTTGGCAGAGGGGCACCCTCAACATCTAACTCTATTGCATGGATCAGGTCAAAGTGATCGCATCGGCGGGATTCAACATTTAGCACACGAAGGCCTGGTGGAACGGATTATTGGATCGCATTGGGGGCTCGCTCCGCAATGGATGAATTTAATTGCGTCGGATACGGTCTTGGCCTATTGCTTTCCTCAGGGGCAGTTTACCCATTGGCTTCGGTCCGTGGCATCCGGATTACCCGGGCATTTAACACAAATTGGACTCGGCACGTTTATCGACCCTCGGATCGACGGCGGAAAAATGAATCGGCGCACCCAAGGAGCCCCGGATCTCATTCATCATGTCACTGTGCAAGATCACGAGTACTTATGGTTAGACCAAGTCCCTATTGATTGGGTTATTGTACGGGGCACCACGGCAGACAGTATTGGGAATATCAGTGCCGAACAGGAAGCGATGAAGTTGGAACTGCTTCCTGCAGTGTTTGCCGGTCGCCGATATAATGCAGCGATTACGGTGCAAGTCAAAGACACCGTAACACGTGGAACGATTCCTCCCCGTCAGGTAGAAATTCCAGGCACCCACGTTGCCTACGTCGTGGTGGCTGACAATCCCGACAAAATGCACCGACAAACGGCCAGTTGGACATACGACGCAGCGTATTCCAATGAAGGCTGGCGTCCCACCTTAGGGAGTACCGTTACACCCCCCTTAGACGTGCGCCGGGTGATTGGACGGCGGGCGTTGTTTGAATTGACACCGGGGGCCATCGTGAACATGGGAACCGGAATTCCAAATGATGTGATCGGACCAGAAGTCCTGAGAGAGGGTGCCGACGAATGGGTTACTCTTACGGTTGAGTCGGGTGTGTACGGAGGCCGGCCTATCGGAGGCGTCGATTTTGGCATTGCTCAACACCCTGATGCCCTCATTGAACATCCTTATCAGTTTGATTTCTACAACGGGCATGGGGTCGATGTGACGTTTATGGGATTTGGGGAAGTGGATGCCCGAGGTCACGTTAACGCCACCAAATTAGGGGATCGGGCTACAGGAGCGGGAGGATTTATCGACATTACGCAACAAGCCAAAACAGTGGTGTTTTGTGGCACCTTTACTGCCCAGGGACTGGACGTAGACATTAAAAATCGCCAACTGCGGATCGTGACGGAAGGGCAAGTCATGAAATGGGTGCAACGAGTACAACAGATTTCATTTAACGGGTCTCGGGCTTTAGCACAGGGACAACGGGTGGTGGTGATTACTGAACGCGGCGTGTTCACGTTAACCGCGACGGGCTGGGAATTGAAAGAAATTGCGCCAGGGGTGGATTTGCAGAGAGACATCTTGGATCAAATGGCTTTTGAGCCTCAGATAGCTACGCCGTTGGCAGAAATGGATGCGCGGATATTTAGCGAAGAGCGGCTCAATTTGCAGGCGTTCTTACGCCAATTAGAAAGCGACGCGGAAAGTGAGGTAAGACCATGAGAGAAGAAGTAGTCATACTTGATGGGGTGCGTACTGCTATCGGCACATTTGGTGGAAGTCTCAAAGACATTCCAGCACGCGAACTAGGGGCACAGGTGATTCGGGAAGCCTTGAGACGGTCGGCGATATCTGCGGATCAGGTCGATGAAGTGGTGTTGGGTTGTGTGGGGCAAGTATCGGGTGATGCGTTCATCGCGCGATTAGCCGCGTTGGGTGCAGGATTGCCGGCCGCTTCGTCAACGGCGCAAACGGTGAACCGCTTATGCGGTTCAGGTCTACAAGCGATTATCACGGGAAGCCAATGGCTGACCCTTGAAGATGCGGACACTGTTGTGGCGGGGGGGGCGGAAAATATGACCCGACTGCCATATTACGTCTGGAACCGCTGGGGCAAACGTCTCGGAGATGGACCGTTGGAAGATGGCGTCCTCAGTGCGGTGACCGACCCGTTTGGACACTATCCCATGGGAGTGACTGCGGAAACGGTGGCGGAACGCTATCATGTGTCCCGTGAGGAACAGGACCATATGGCGTGGGATTCTCAAGTGCGTGCTCACGCGGCGATTGCCGCAGGACGGTTTCAGGAGGAGATTCTCCCCATCACCGTTAAGGAAGGACGCAAGACAAGGGTGTTTGACACGGATGAGCACCCACGGGACACTTCACCGGGAAAACTAGCCCAGTTGAAACCAGCCTTTGTCGAGAAAGGCACCGTTACAGCAGGGAATGCCTCGGGAATCAATGATGGGGCCGCTGCTGTGGTATTGATGCGCTCTACCGATGCTGAACGCCGCGGTTATCAGCCCCGGGGACGGATAGTAAGTTATGCCGTGGCTGGAATCGAGCCCGAAGTGATGGGTTATGCTCCGGTGTTTGCCATTCAAAAAGCTCTCAAAAAGGCCGGACTGACCGTCGATGACCTTGATCTGGTGGAACTGAACGAGGCTTTCGCTGCACAATCCGTAGCGGTCGTGCGCGATGCTCACCTAAACTGGGAGGTTACGAATGTCAACGGCGGGGCGATTGCATTAGGTCATCCCATTGGGGCTACGGGGGCCATTCTCACGGTCAAAGTGTTGCATGAATTGGCTCGACGCAAGGCGCGTTATGGCATGGTGACGATGTGTATCGGGGGCGGGCAAGGAATTGCCGCGATTTTTGAAAATTACCGGCGATAAAAAACCGAGGAGGAATGTCCTATGGCGGGACCCATTGCAATAGTGACGGGAGCCCAGAGAGGGATCGGATATGGTATAAGCAGGGTTTTGGCCGATAGGGGATATACGGTGGTGTTGTGCGATTTGGACGAGAGCGCATTATCCGAGGCTGAAAGGAGCATTCCTGGCAGTCATGCGATGACTGTGGATGTTACGGACTTTGAGGCGGTGGGAGCAGCGGTTAGAACTAGTGAGGAGACATTCGGTCCGACTGCGGTTTTGGTCAACAACGCCGGTATCAATCGAGACCGGATGCTCCATAAAATGACGGAATCCGAGTGGGACACCGTGGTGAATGTGAATTTGAAAGGTCAGTTTAATTGTATGCGCCACGTGGTTCCCTACATGCGGACGCGCAAGAAGGGACGGATTGTTAACATCTCTTCAGCGAGTTGGCAAGGAAATGTGGGACAGGCCAATTACGCGGCCGCAAAAGCGGGCGTGATTGGCCTCACTAAAACGGCAGCACGGGAACTTGCGCGGCTGAACATCACGGTTAATGCCATTTGCCCGGGGTTTATCGATACCTCCATGACTCGACGAATGCCTCCGGAGGCGTTTGCTGCCATGATGGCGAAAATTCCGATGGAACGGATTGGTACTCCTGAAGACGTTGGCCGAGTCGTGGCGTTCTTAGCATCCGACGACGCTGCGTACGTAACCGGTGAAGTAGTGAATGTGGGAGGGGGGATGGTGCTGTAGCTCGGAAATCAAAGAGGAACCAAAAATCTTCTGTTGCAAGAATAGTCTGAAAGAAATGGCGATAGCGAATTGTCACATGGCATTTGGATGCGATATTCCATCACAAAGGAGCGATTTACGATGAAACGGTGGAAAAAAACATGGATTCCGATGGTAGCTGTTGCAATGCTCTCAACTGGCTTGGCCGGATGCGGATCGGCGACTACTGCCGCCTCGACTCCTGCGAAAAAAGATTTTGTGATCGGCTTTGACAATGGGTACATTGGCAACACTTGGCGCGCACAATATGTGGCGGATGCACAACAGGAAGCAGCAAAATTGAAAAAGCAAGGGGTCATTAGCCGGCTGATTATTGAAAACACGGATGATAACGTGGCCACTCAGCTCAGTCAACTGAACAGCATGATTAACGAAGGCGTCAATGCCTTGATGATTGATCCTGTGTCACCAACTTCTTTAGGTCCTATTATTAGCCGAGCTTTAGCAAAACACATCCTAGTGGTTATTACCAATGATCCGGCAGCCTATGCGAATACGTATGCTGTGGTTGGGAATAACTATGCATTTTGGAAAATTGAGGCAAAATGGATTGCTCTCCAACTCCATGGCAAGGGCAACATTGTAGAGATTACAGGGTTGCCCGGCAACACTGCCGACACGCTGCGTATTGATGCGGCCAATGCGGTACTCAGTCACTACCCGAACATTCACGTGCTGGCATCCGTTCCCGGCAAGTGGGATCCCGCGGTAGCTGAGTCTGATATGAGTACCTTATTGTCGACATACAAAAATATCAATGGGGTTCTGGAACAAGATGTGATGGCTGGCGGAGTCATTCAAGCATATAAGGCGGCAGGGCGTCCGTTACCCATCATGACCGGGGACTACACATTCCATTTCTTACGCGAATGGGCCGACACTTACCCGAGTCTGGACTCCATCGGAGTTGACTATCAGCCGGGCATTGTCATCGACGCATTGAAAATTACGGTGCAGCTGTTGGAAGGTAAGCATTTTAAACCGGGAGTTTTACAGGGGAATCCCATCAATCCCTCGTTGAAAAACGCTGTACTCGTCAATGCGGCTTATGTGGTCACAAAACACGCAGAACCCAATGCGCCATGGATGCAAGGCATAAAAGACAGTAAAGCCATTTCTCTTAAGGAAGCGGTGGCATTGGGGCAAGGAAAGCCTGCCGGTGACTCATTAGATGGTTGGCTGAGCAACGCGGAGGTCAACGCGTTGTTTAAAAAATAAAAAGGATCCACACCAAAGCACAAAGGGGGAGATTCTATGAGCTTTAGTGTTGTAGCGTTGCCTATGGGTTGGTTGCACGTAGACAAAGGGAGCCTTACGTATGGTAAAGGATATGGGACGACGATGTGGATCCCGGTATGGGCAGCCGCAATTTTGGGAGCAGATTACAAAATTCTGATTGACACGGGAATTTCTGATCCGGCATGGGTACAACGCGATCTTGGCATGGGATGCCGTCAAAGTTCCGATGAAGGTATTGAGCAAGCGTTGAAAAAAATCGGCTGGAAGGCCGATGAAGTCGATATCGTAATTAACACCCACTTGCACTATGACCATATTGGCGGGAATGTCGTGTTTCCTAAGGCGCGGTTTCTCATCCAAGAGTCCGAGTGGCACCATGCGAATCAACCGTTGGAAACCCAAACTTGGGCTTATTCCGAACGAGATTTTTCTGCTACCGATTATTTTCGTTGGACATTCCTGCAGGGGGCATACGATGTTGTGCCGGGGGTACGCATCGTTCCCACTTCGGGGCATACTCCGGGGCACCAGTCCGTGGTCGTCCAAACGCCGGGCGGGCGCGTCGTGGTCTCGGGAGATGCGGCCAATTTGGTGGAGAATATTCAGGAAGAAATTCCGCCGACCATCATGGTCAATGTGCACGATGCACGCCGCAGTGTTCAATTGTTGCACCGGTTAGCACAATTTACCATACCGGGACACGATCCTGACGTGAAGGCTTATGCCGAGAATACGAATTTGCCATCGGTTAAATAAGGCAATGGGTTGATGCACCACGGGACTGTTCAAGTGCTGGCCATGGGGTTGGACGGAGGAGAAAAATAAAGGAGGGAATTCTATATGTCATGGTCTGCCTGTAACCTCGCGGGAAAAACAGCGCTAGTCATTGGCGGGAATAGCGGCATTGGCCGCGCCGCTGCCGAAGCGCTCTCCAACGTCGGAGCATCTGTGATTATTGGTTATGGCCATCGCGAATCGGAAGCCTATGCTGTATCGCAACAATTGCAATTGGTTCCTGGGGCTTCCACGGCTATAGTGTCCTGTAACGTGGCCGATATTGATGATGTCAAATCGGCCTTGGCCACAGTTCACGCTAAGTTTGGATCAGTCGATATCGTGGTCAATGCCGCTGGTATTACAGAATTTGTGCCCATTATGGACCTGAACGCCATAACGGTTGATATGTGGAACCGTATTTTACACACGAACGTTATTGGGGCGTGGAATGTGGGGCAGTCCGCACGCTCCTATCTGCAAGACAGCGAGGTGGGGAACTTGGTATTTGTGGGTTCTATCGCGGGCCTTACGCCTTCAGGCAGTTCCATCCCGTACGCGGTATCGAAGGCTGCCCTTCATCATTTGGCCAAATTACTCGCGAAAGCTTATAGTCCTAGGGCGCGGGTCAATGTGGTCGCCCCAGGAACAATCGATACGCCATGGATGGAGGGGCATGAAGAGATGATTGCCGCATCACGCGCCAATGCCTTGCTTAAACGCGCTGGCCAACCCTCGGAGGTGGCGGATGCCATACTATTTTTAGCGACCACTCGTTATGCCACTGGGAGTGTGTTGGTGGTGGACGGCGGTTTATCTCTAGGATAGAAAGGGGGGGCCATAGCTCATGCTCGTGTGTGATAGCATTAGCAAACGTTATGGATCAGTGGTGGCATTGCGATCCGCTAATCTGAAAGTGCAGCCGGGCGAGATTCATGCGATTTTGGGAGGCAACGGATCCGGGAAGAGCACGTTAGCCAAAATTATGGCGGGCACGGTGCAACCCGACGGCGGAACCATTCATTGGAATGGGGTACCGCTACGAATTATGAACCCAGTGTCCGCTACTAAATCCGGTATAGCCGTCACGTTTCAGGAGCTAAGCCTCTTAGGCAATTTGACTGTGGCCGAAAACATTTGCTTTCCTGCGATGCCGACACGATTAGGGCGCGTGCAAGTCGCACGGATGCGGGAGCGTGTGCACCCATTGCTAAAGGATCTAGAGCTGGAAGGAATGGAAGATGTTTTGGTCGATCATCTGCCTTCTGGTTATCAATATCTGGTAGAGTATGCGAAGGCCTTATTCAGGAATCCAGACATCTTGGTGCTTGATGAAATTACGTCCGCCTTGCATCGTGAGCAAGTGACACGAATTACGCAGTCTATTCGTGCACTTGCCGAACGCGGCACTGCAGTGTTATTTGTGTCCCATCGACTCCCGGAAATTTTTTCTCTCTGCGATGGGGTCACGGTGTTTCGCAATGGAGAAAATGTTGGGACGTTTCGTACGGGAGAGGTGTCCGCCAATCAACTATTAGCATTAATGACAGGGGATCCAAATGCGGTTGACACAACTGCTGCGCTCGATGGTGAACCGTACACTCTAGCTCCTCGTTCTGCCAGTCTCGAAGTCGAGTCGTTGCCAGTGCGATCCCACAAGATTTCGTTGTCAATTCGGTCTGGGGAAATCGTAGGCATCGCAGGTATTCAAGGCCAGGGACAATCCGAACTCGTTCGTCGACTATTTGGTATGCATGGAGTCGTGACAGTGACACTGAATGGCAAAATCGTCCGAATTGGCAGTCCTCGATCCGCCGTTCGACAAGGATTTGCTTTCGTATCAGGGGATCGTGAACATGAAGGCACATTCGCCCAACACTCTCTAAGCACGAACGCTTCGTGTGTAGGGCAGTTCATATTTCACCGGAAGGCGATGGACATTAAAGCAGAGTTTGATCGCATGCATGTGCATTATCATCGCCTCAGTCAAAAGATGCAAGAACTCAGTGGTGGCAATCAACAAAAAGTTGTGTTGACGCGTTGGACTTCAGTTCATCCCGCCATATTGCTGGCGGACGATCCGACAAAGGGCGTCGATGTGGCGGCCCGTCATGAAGTGCATCAAATGTTTGTCGCGTTGGCCGAATCGGGCACCGCCATCGTGATGGTGTCATCCGATGAAGAGGAATTGGTGGCGCTGGCCAGCATGTATCCGTTGATGCGGGTTTTGGTCATGTACGATGGGACCTTTGTGCAAGAGTTGAAAGGTGCCGAAGTGACGCTTCAATCCCTCATTGAAGCATCCATTCCACAGGAGGACAATCATGTTATTTCGCAAGCTGAAAACTTATAGCTTCATTCCTGCTGTGATTCTCTTTCTCGTGTTTTTGATTCTCAATAGCTTGTTAAGTCCGATGTTTTTTACGATATCCTCTTTGTCGGGATTCTTTGCGACCTACGCCCCTTTGGTAGTTCTGGCGGTAGGAGAAACGTTCGTTTTGGTCGGAGGAGGCATTGATATTTCACTGGGGGCCATTGTTTCCGTCGTTAATGTCTTGTTAGTCACGTTGTGGGGATTACACTGGTCCCTCCCATTAGCCATTGTGGTCTCAATGCTGGCGGGCACGGCAATAGGCGTGGTCAACGGGATTCTGATTAGCATATTAAAAGTGACCCCCCTTTTAGCGACATTTGCGACATCAGCGATGGGATACGGTGCGGCTTTATGGATTATGCCTACTCCGGGGGGGTCTATCGCCACGGGATTCGCGAATTGGTACAGCAGCAACTATGGATGGTTTCCGATTGCGGCCATTTTTATCGTACTGCCTTACGTGATTTGGGCCATTTGGCGAGGAACGCGGTGGGGTACTTACTTATTTGCTGTGGGGAAAAATGAAGAGAAAAGTTTTGCGTCCGGCGCTCCGGTTGTTCGAGTAAAGATGTTAAGCTACGTCTTGGCAGCCTTCATGGCCAGTATCGCCGGAGTGATTTTAACCGCCAACATTGTATCGGGCGACGCCACAATCGGTTCGCCTGATACTTTAAGTGCTATTGCAGCGCCGGTCATTGGCGGAGTGTCGTTGTTGGGAGGAATAGGGGATGCCGGGGGCGCTATTTTTGGAGCGCTCTTTTTGGGATTGGTGGTCAATACCGTGTTTGCTTCACAGGTGTCAACTTTTTATCAAAGCCTTCTAACAGGCTCCATCATTCTGTTAGGCATTGTGATTACGACACTCATCAAACGACTAACTTCCATGAAGTTACGAAAGGTGGTGGGCTAGATGGTGAGAGCTCCGGTGCCTGAACGCGATGTTTCCCTATCGTCAAATGCGGAACGACTGAGAAATGTTTTTCGGCATCCTCTGATTCCCGTGCTGGTAGTGATTGTGATTCTTCTTTTGTTTGGAAGAATTCTCAGCCCGGGATTTTTAGGCATGGCGAATATCGGGAACATCTTGGCGACGAGTACTATTCTCGCTCTCGCGGGATTGGGGCAAACTTTTGTCATCATAGGTGGCGGAGAAGGTATTGACCTATCTGTTGGGGCGCTGGTTTCTCTGGGGGCCATATTAGGGGGCGCATTTTCAAATGGCGTCAATGCGGGATTGCTACCTGCATTAGGCCTGCTCATTTTATTAGGAGGATTTGTCGGCTTTTTAAACGGAATGGGGGTGCAATGGATAGGTGTGCCACCCTTGGTGATGACCTTGGGGATGGCCTCGGTTGTCGACGGATTTGCACTGGCCTATACCAACGGACAGCCTACTGGGGGGGCCCCGCCTGTGCTATTGTCCATCGGAACAGGTCATCTCTTTGGTGATATCCGCTGGTTAATACCTATGGGTATTGTCATTGCGATCATAGGGTATCTCGTGCTTAACCGCAGCCGATTTGGCCATCAGTTGCAGTTGGTCGGTAATAATCGCCAAGCGGCGAGGCTATCAGGACTTCCCTTACGAAACATCATTATCGCGTCCTATATAATCGCGGGCATTGCATCGATTTTAGCCGGCGTTCTGCTGTTGGGTTATGCGGGCTCATCGGACTTGCAGATCGGCAATAGCTATACCTTGTTGTCTATTGCGGCCGTAGTGATTGGGGGAACCAAGCTGACAGGAGGCGAAGGATCCTATATCGGCACCGTCTTGGGTGCCATGGCTTTGATTGTGCTGACTAATGTGCTGGTGGCCATGAAATTGCCAGAAGGAGCTAGAGAAGTACTAGAAGGGTTGGCGTTGGTGGCGATTTTGGTGGCTTATACCCGTCGGCGAGGTGCACACCGCCAATCGCGCAGACCGCGCATGCTGGCAAACACATTGAAAGGAGAGGCGCAGAAATGGAAAAGCGAGTAGGCATTATAGGGGCGGGATTGATCGGCCGCGCATGGACTATTGTCTTTGCGCGATCCGGTTATGAAGTGCGCCTTTATGACTCAGCTGTGCGATTGAGGGATGACGTGATGCCTCGGCTGGAAGCAACTCTTAGCGACTTAGAAGCCATGGCATTGGTTCCAGCTCAGGAGAAAGCCTTAATATTGTCTCGTGTGACCGTCGTTGAAACGTTGGCTGAGGCCGTGGTCGGCGTACCATACATTCAAGAAGCGATTGAGGAAACATTGGCTGCAAAGCAATCGATGTTCGGTCAGATCGAACAGTTAGCTGAATCGGCAACAATTCTTGCTAGCAGCTCCTCGGCATTGCTCCCCTCGCAGATTTTTTCAAATATGCGACACAAAGGGCGCTGTGTGGTGGTGCATCCGGTGAATCCTCCGTTTTTAGTGCCTTTTGTAGAAATTGTGCCGGAGGAGAATACGGCGTCCACTATTGTACAAATCGTTAAAGACTTGATGGAGAGCATCAAACAAAAGCCAATCGTCTTAACAAGAGAATATCCTGGATTCGTTTTGAATCGCCTCCAAGTAGCGCTGGTAAATGAAGCAATTTCCATTGTTCAACAAGGAATCGCGTCTGTGGCAGAAGTTGACGATGCCGTGAAGTTCGGCCTGGGACGGCGCTGGGCCTTTATGGGTCCGTTCGAAACCATTGATCTTAATGCGCCTGGCGGCATCAGAGATTTTTTGGCACGCTTTGAATCCATGTATCTTTTGGCAAGAGATTTCCATGCGATGGCACCGTTTTCTCCAGACTTGATGGCTCAGTTAGAAACGGCAAGGAGAAATGTTTTACCACTAAGCCAGCTGCAAGATCGCATGGAATGGCGAGATCGGGAGCTGATGCGGGTGACTAAATTATTTCTAGACGATCCTCCTCCCCAAGAAGCCTCCTAATCGCCGGCGTTCGTCTAAAGCGTGAACGAAAATGGCGTTAGTACTGACCCTCACCACTCGGGACATGTCTATTTTCGACAGACGAGACATCACAACTCACAACTAGGAGGGAGCACGCGTGAGCATCCCTAAGGTTTTGGTCGCGCCGGACTCATTTAAAGGCTCGTTGTCGGCGGATGCAGTAGCCAATGCGTTAAGGCGTGGTTTATCAAGGTGTCTGCCTCAAACGTCGATTACGGTACAACCCATGGCTGATGGAGGGGAAGGCACGGGAGCTACCTTGGAAGCCCTTGGTGGTGTGCGAGTTCCTGCTGCGTCAGCGACGATTTATGGTGGCCCGGTGCAACGGCACTGGATCCGATGGCAGCGAACGGCGCTCGTCGAGGCATCTGTAGGTTCGCAATTTGTAAATGCTCTGAATCGTCAAGGATCTAGTGAACATACTACGAGCGTTGGAACAGGGATGCTCATCGCGGCCGCCCTAGCAGATCCGGCTATTGATGAGGTCATGGTGGCGTTAGGGGGCACCGGATCGACAGATGGCGGTCTGGGGATGTTAACGGCTTTGGGAGGGCAGTTCATGGATCGTGACGGTCAATCCGTTGCGCCATTTGGGGATAATCTTTCAAGGGTTAGACAATGCGTGTTGCCCCGCATGTCTAAGCCATTAATGGGGTTGTACGATGTTGGGGTGCCCTTGTTGGGACGGCGAGGAGCAGTGGCTCAATTCGGACTGCAAAAAGGGATTTTACCCGGTGACATCAAGCGGGTAGAGGACGCGATGGCTCATTATGCCCATTGCGTCCAAGGATCTGCCGGGACGGATTGGACTAACGTTCCGGGGGCGGGTGCTGCGGGCGGAATGGGCTTTGGAATTATCGCAGTGGGGGGGCGGTTGCAACCTGGTGCCGAGATGGTAGCCCAATGGGGTGAATTGGATCGTCATATTATGGCAGCAGACTGGATTATCACCGGAGAAGGACAAATTGATTCACAAACAGTGGAGGGAAAAGTCGTCAGTACCGTGGTTCGTCATGCTGCGCGGCATGGCAAACCCGTTCTTGCCGTAGTCGGGAGTCGCGATGAGGATTTGGCCCAACTCCACCAAATGGGCTTGACATTTGTTTTGCCCCTGGTGCCGGGTCCGATGAGTCTCTCCGATGCCATGAAAAACGCCGAGCCTTTAATAAGAATGGTGGGGGAAGAACTGGGGTGGTTAATTAAGGGGCAGTGTCCGTGACCCAAGAAACGGTGGTTGGATGAGGGATCGAATAACTGGAATAAGCCTTATCGCGACGATTTGCCTAGCACCATGCAGGGCAGAATGGAGACAAACAATCTTACCGAGCCACACGTGATACTGACCAACTCCTGGCAATGTTTGGGTTCGTGGGTTTTGCTAGACCCCGCACGGATAACAATTGACGAATTAATGGGCTGGAATTGGGGATAACAATGTGCTCCTGTGGACCTCCATGGGAGCGTTTTGGCATTAATTACTGAATGCTACAGGTGGCAATTTCGGGGCGTCTTTTTCCTACGCAATCGTTATCTAAATGACTGGACAAAACGAGCCTGTTTTTGTACCCCCAATGGCTCATTCTCATAGGCGAGGATATGTGCTGAACATTCACGAGCTTTTTCCCTATAAATAGAGTATAAATTTTAGTGTGTGGAGATATGCCATGGGGAGAGCGATTGGTCTAGGGTGTTTTCTACCGCATTACAGGGGGACTTTACCCCCGAAGAGATTCAACAGATCTACCAGCTGGAAATGGAGGCCCGCAGCTTTTTTGATTGGAGCAACATTGTGCCGGAGTTTTTGTCGCTGCAAAACATTAAGCGGGATAGCGAACAAATCCAGTATTATTGGGCTTCCCGGTTCCGAGAAGCCGTGTGCCCCTTTTGCGGGACGACGAGCCACACAATGTGTCACGACTATTTTGACAAGCCCTTGCAAGACATCCCCCAGGACGGGCCGTCTATCATATCATTCGGCGTCAAAAACTAGTTGATGCCTTCCCGGTAAAGTGGGCGACCAGGAGGGTTGGAAGATGACAATGCCGATTGCGATCACACTGTTGGAAAATCCTAGGGCTGTCTTGGATCCCCCACTGAGGGCGGAGATCGTGCTTCCCAATCCGGTGAAGGCGTTCATTGATCTCCCGGGACCAGCGATTTTGGCCGGAATGCGCACGATCACAATCCAAGTCGCCAACGCCAGACCTTTCTTGGATAGTTTTGTATCCACGGAGGCCGGTGTCATCATTCTATCTAGATGTTATATATCCGGTCATACAGAATTACAGATCTAGTCGTCATATAATGACCACGACACTTTAATCCAGCCGCTCGGCATTTATAAATCTTTATGGCCGAATATATAATAAGAGCCCTTGCACCCAATCTCTGTCGAGCTGACATCTCGCGTGTTACCCGGGGTTGTCTTTGACTTGTGCAATATTGGGTAGCTCGTGAATTACTGCATGGGTATCCCAACTAATATGCCACTGTAATTCCTCTTTTTGGCTGATTCCACGGGGATGCGGTCGGCGAAAGGTATGGCCGGGTGCAACATGGACCCGATAAAGTCGGGCCAATTCTAGTGCCGGTGGCTTTGGTTGCCCACGGCCTTTCAAGTCCACAGAATGGCCCCTCACAAGAGTGGGCCTACTCAAACGCGCTTTCATGTACTGCGGTTCGCTAGCGTGGCGTCTTATCGAATGAATGGAAGTAATGAATCGACGGTGCGCTTTCGGTGAATGAGTCCCGGATTTATGCAAGGCGAGAGACTTTCGAGGACGATAGCCATCCGGCGTAAATTTTGTATGCTCACAACGTAGCCCTTCGAGTACCGAGAACGCCCATGTCAACACAATCAGTTCATTATCGTTGCCTGGTTCAATGTACTCGCTTAAGGCGAAGTCCAATTCTCCATGATCGGTCCAGATATGAAATCGACCCCAGGCATGATATTCTGCAGTAACCTGATAAGTACGCCAGCCGAGGTGGGCCAGATATCTATACTCCACCGGACTCTTCCAACCTTCCAAAGGTGGCGTATGCGAACTGTGTTCTAGGGCTCCGAGGCACTTTTGGTACATGATATTGAGACGTACTTTTTCTTCTGGCTGGAGCTGTGCAGGGGGGTAATCCATAATGGCTAAACGCCAGTCGGGAAACAATGTCCGAGGTTGACGACCTTCGGGAGTCCTATGCGATAGGGACTTGTCCTCGTTCAGATAGTGCATTCGGTAATATTGCAACACAGCCCGAGCCCAGGCATCATGAACCGAAGTCTTGCTGACATCAATTTTGAGAGTCTGAGCGACTAACAGATTGGGGATAGGCCGATCGTCTACACCACGACCTTCGCTGGGCGGTGCCGCGTTATCCAATACCCTGATTAGTGCCTTTGCAAAGTGTTTGGAGTTTTTGTATATCGCGAATACGGGAGAGTTTGCGAGCCATGTTGGGACGTAGGAACTCGTCCTGCCTGTTGATTCTAACAAGGCCCATTTGTTGCAAACGGTACGAGCAGACTCATACCAACGCATCCATGTTGACGCATCTACTGAGCGGCCCTTCCCATCGAGACAACGTTTAACCTCCTGCATAGTCTGTCTTATTGATGGAAGGGACGAGCGTTTGACGGAGGGTTGCTTACTGCGAAAACGTGGTATAGTCTTTTGGGAAGGTTTGAGAATCTCTTTCGCTTGGCTAAGTGTCTGGAGATTCTCGCTGACTGGACGATCTAACGTCTTCTCGTCGTGCCGATTACCATCCGGAAAATTTTCTAATGCCGTTCCCGAAGACGGGAGCTTTCCTTGCATAATTTCACGGACCACTTGAATAGCCTGCGGCGGAACGGAACTCATGTGATTAGTGACGTCAACGTGAAGTCGCCGTAATAGATCAATTAGACGACGACTGTCCAACTGCAGTTCCTTAGCTAACTCATAGACCTTCAGGGAAGAATCAGTACCGTTTAAAGACATCGAACCCTCCTTTGCACAAGAAGCAAGCTCGCAGCTTCGACGAACAAAATAAAATAATTCCTAAAAGATGACCACAATTCATCTGTTTATTGACATAGCGCTGCATAAGGTATTCTTGACTCATACTACATCCTAAGATTCCCACATTCCAACCGAGCCTTAAATTAAGTATAACGCTACCCACACAATACGCAATCGTGACCTCATTATGAGACGCCAGGCTATTCGAGTGGATCAATGGTCAGCCGTACGGTGTGATGATGATCCGGTGCGGCGGATCTTCCCAATAAATTCCTGAATGCTAACGGAACAGTTTATGCATATCGAAATCGCATTGCAACAATCCAGAGGGAAAATACAGGGCAATATGTGTGGGATGTGGGGATGGGCCATTGGGTGGCTTTCCGTTTCTTCGGATCAGTGTGTTGTTCGTTAAATGGTACGACTTTCCGTAATGTCCTATCCCGACAGGCAAAGTTTTGTATAATAAACGATAAATACGAAGCGGCACGTCCTGAAAATATACCGAGGATTCATGTCGCTGT